>DXWL01000023.1 GCA_019416865.1 Fusobacterium sp. | reverse complement strand
CAATCCTTGTTAATCAATAATTAAAATATGTGTCTAAGAAAATGGGTTCACTACAAAAAGAAATTTGTTTGCAGTCTTTTTCTATTTAAAAAAAATAGAGAAATTATATTATAATTTTTTTATATTATATGATATAATCAATGAAAGGATATTGGTATGAAAGGAGAGAAAATGGATATAAGATAATTTGCTTTAAGTTAAACACAGATTTAAAAAAGTTAAACTACAATGGTAGTTCTTTTTGTGTATACTTAAATAAATTGTCTTTCATCTAATTTTTTATTTAAAATATAAGTTTCTGTATTTTTATTTAGATATATTGTGATGTAAGGCTTTTTTGTATATGCAAAAGAGCCTTTTGTAGTATTTATGGGAGGATTATATGACTAGAAAAGAAATAACAACAAAAAAAGATTTAATAAAAGTAATAGAAATATTTGAAAATATAGGAATTACATATTGGCTTGATGGAGGTTGGGGAGTAGATATCTTGGCAGGAAAACAAACAAGACCTCATAGGGATATTGATATTGACTTTGATGAAAAATACACAGAAAAATTATTAGAAATACTTTTAAAAATTGGTTATAAAATAGATACTGATTGGAGTCCTGTTAGAATAGAACTTTATAGTGATGAATTTGGATATTTAGATATTCACCCATTTATTTTAGCAACTGACGGAACATCAAAACAAGCTAATTTAGAAGGTGGATGGTATGAATTTGAAAAAGATTATTTTGATAATGTAAATTTTGAAGGAAAAATAATTCCTTGTATCTCTTTAAAAGGACAAAAAATTTTTCATACGGGATATGAATTAAGAGAAAAAGATAAACATGATATTTCAATTCTTGAAAATTTATAAAAATATATTATAATCTAGCTAGTAACATAGACTGAATTTATATAAAAACAAAGGGAGGCTTTTGGGCTTCCCTTTGTTTTTACTTGGTTTGGTTATTTATCGTTAATTGGTTTACGCCTTTATTGTTTTATCATTAGATTCCATAAATGCTAAATATTCTTCTTTTGTCATAGCAGGTTTGAAATCTTTTAGAATTTCTTTTGCTTTTGCAGCATTATCAAATAAAAGATCTACAATAGTAAGTGCCATTGCTTTTGCTGGAGCAAGATAAGCATACTCTTCATCAGCAATTCTATATTCTCTTGTATGAAGTGCTCCTTTTACTCCTCCAAACATTGGGTGAAGTGTTGGAATAAGATGTGATACATCTCCAAAATCAAATGATCCTGTAAAATCTCCGCCTTCAATGATATCATTATCTGTAAGCCCTATATATTTAAGATTTTCTCTTAATACTTTTTCCATATTATCATGTCTTAAAATAGGAAGATATCCTGGAAGTTCTGTAATTTCTATTCCAGCTCCCACAGCCATAGCTCCTGCCATTAAAGCTCTGTTTACTTTCATATTTGCATCTATCATTCCACTGATAGTTCTCGCTCTTACATAAGATTCCATTCTTACATCAGCAGGGACAACATTTACAATATCTCCACCTTTTGTAATGATGGGGTGAAATCTTACTCTGTCAGCTTCTTTGAAAGTTTCTCTTTGAGCATGAACATTGTTTATTGCAAGCATAGCTGCATTAAGTGCATTTATTCCTTCATAAGGAGCTGAACCTGCATGAGCTTCTTTTCCAATGAATTTAACTTCTTTTCCTATAAATCCATTACTTACAGGACCTGTTAAAACTTTTTTATCACCTGTATCAAGAACATGGAACATAAGAGCCATGTTTACATCATCAAAAGCCCCTCTTCTGATAAGCTCTTGTTTTCCTCCAAAGAATTTTATCTCTCCATCTTTTTTTAATTGACTTCTGTATGCAAGTTCAATAAATTCTTCTGCAGGTGTTGCCATAAAATCAATTTTTCCGTCAAGTTCTTTATACACTCCTGATTTTATAAGCCCAACTGCTGCCCCAAGCATACCTGCTATCTGAACATTATGCCCACAAGTATGAGAAGCACCTATTGCATTGGCATCACAGTGTTCACTGCATGATATTCCATCAAGTTCTCCAAGCACTGCAATTTTAGGACCTTGTTTATCTTCGTTTATTCTGGCTCTGCACCCAGTATATGCAATTTTATCCTCTGTTTCTATTCCAAATTCATTTTTGAAAAATTCTCTTACAGTTTTTGTAGTTTCAAATTCTTTGTAACCAAATTCAGGATTTGCATATATTTTTCTTCCTGCCCCAATTATAACATCTTTATTTTCTTCAATAGCTTTTACTACTTTTTCTTTTAATTCTTCTTTAGTCATTTTAATCTTTCACTTCCTAAATCCTATTTGGAAATATATTTTATTACTGCCTCTGTAGTTTTGAAAAGTTCAAGTGTGTCAAGTTTTTCATCAACAGTGTGAACATCATACATTCCCACTCCAATTATAATAGAGTTATATCCCTCTTTTGCAAAAATATTACTGTCAGAACCTCCACCTATAACCTTAAGTTCTGTTTCAACTCCAAGACTTTCATAAACAGCTGCAAACTCTTTTGCAAATTTAAGATCATCTTTTGGTTTTAAATTAGGATAATCGCAGCTGTATTCAAGTTTATATTCTCCACCCATTTTTGCAACAGCCTCTTTACAAGCTTCTTCATATTTTTTTATAACTTCTATTATTTTTTCTTCTGAATGGCTTCTTACTTCCCCTTTTACAAAGCAGTTATCTGAAACAACATTTGTAGGGAATTCAGAATTTATTACACCAATATTTGATGTAGTAAGAGCATCGATACGCCCCATTTCCATTTTTGATATTGCAAGAGCTGCAACATTTATTGCATTTATTCCTTTTTCAGGCTCTATTCCTGCATGAGCTTTTCTTCCTGTAAAAGTGATTTCAAAATCATATTTACTTGGAGCAGTATGAGCAATTATTCCTGCTCTTCCTGCATTATCAATAACAAGCATATTTTTAGCAGGTTTTATATTTTCAGGAACTAAATCCCAGTTTACATTTTTTGCTCCCAACATACTTGTTTCTTCACAAGGTGTAAGAACAATGTAGATATCTTCGTGAGAAGCTCCAGTTTCTTTAAGAGTTCTTAAAACTTCAACGATACTTGCGATTCCGCCCTTATCATCTCCTCCAAGAGTTGTAGTACCATCTGTTTTGATTATATCTCCTTCAAAAATTGGATTAACATTTAAATTTGGCTCTATAACATCCATATGAGCAGCAAGAGTTACTCCCTCTCCTTCTATATTTCCTTTTACTTTGGCAAATATAACAGGAGCATTTCCTCCATAGTTTTTATATCCTTCATCAAGATATATTTCAGCTCCCATATCTTTTAAAAGATTCACCATATATTCTGCAAAAGCAGCTTCATTTTTTGAAGGTGAATGTATTTTTATCATTTCTAGAAAAGAGTTTATAAGTCTTTCTCTATTCATAAAGAATCCTCCTTTTAACCTCTTAGTTTTATTTATGCTTTATGCTCTTTATCCATTATTTTTTTAGCAAATGTTATTGTTGTAAATACAGATACTAAAGTTACTATGAAAGATGGATTTCCAGGAATTAAAGCTACTAACTTTGTCATTACAAATGATACTGCAAGAGCAAATATTCCTGTTTTTGGAGATTTAACAGCAAACTGAGCAAAAACTCCTCCGAATAATGCAGGGATTATTAAGCTAAGTACAGTCATAAATGACTCAGGAAGTTTTGATAATAGAGTTTGTCCAGCAAGAACTGAAAGCATTAAGAAGAAAATTCCTACCCAAATAGATACTCCTATACCGATTGTTCCCATAATTGCTCCCTCATCTGTTCCTGTTTCATATCCAGAACTTTCAACAGCTGATATTGCAGCAGGTATTCTCATATTAACAAGGTTTCCTGAAAGGAATCCCATATATAATCCAGCTCTTCCAACGATTGGATAATAGCTTATAGGTTCACTGAAATAGAAAGCTCCTGAAACAGACATCTGAGAAATAGCTCCAGCTATTATTGCCCCTATTCCTGGGTTAAATCCAAAAACAAATGTCATAATCATTGGAGGAAGAAGGCTTACAACGATTCCAAGAAGCATTGTACTTCTACCGATTTTTGTAATATCATTTATATAATTTTCATAACTATTCATTATCATTTCACCTCTTTAAAATATTATTAGAATGCAAAAGTAGCTATAACAGCTCCACCAAACATAGCTATTGTTAAAGCCCACTCTTTAAGCCATGCCATTTTCTTTTCTCCAAGTTTTACACAAACTATCATAATGATAAGTCCTGATACAGCTGATACTGTAATTTGAGGATTTGTAGTTACTTTTAAATAGTTTCCTATATTGAAGTAAGCAAATGATCCAAGCATAGCTCCTAATCCAACTGCTGGTAAAAGTGCTTTTCTTCCGCTTGTTAAAAGTCCGTTTACCTTATCCATTTTATGAGCAAATAAGAAACAGAATATTATCCATCCTAAAGATCCAAGAGCCATAGTCCAAAGTGCATTTGTAAATACAACTGGTGTCATATTTGTAGAAAGTTCTGAACCAAGAGCTTGAGCTCCAAAGTTAGCAGCCATTGCTTCAAAGTTTGATCCCCCTATAACACTAAGTCTGAAAGCAGAAACAGGAGATCCCATTGTAACTAAAAGTGCTAAAAGACTTCCTACTACTCCAAGAGCAGGACCTATACTTGCAATAGCACTAGTTCTGATTCCTTTTTTTACTCTTTCAGGATCCATTTTCATTTCCTTAGCAGCTTTTAATGATTTCATGATAATTAAAGCTGATTGAATTAAAACAACTGAAATTCCAAGTAATGCAGCAATCCACATAATAGGATGATTTGCATAAGGCATGTGTTCCCCAATAATTTTTTCCATAAGTTCCTCCCAAAATTCTCATTAAAGTCTTTGTCCTAAATAGGACCTTTATTATGCTAAAAGTATATTACATTTCCTGAAAATTGTCAATGAATAATACATTTTTTTTTATAAAAATACATTTTTCCTGTTATATTAATTATATTTTTACCCTGTTTTAAATAATAAAAAAATACCCGCCGTCTATCTGTAATTGCAGTCTTTGAATAAACAACGGATATTTTCAATTTATTTCAATTTTTACTTAAAATATAAATTTTATTTTTCTTCTTGGACGCCCTGCTGAAGCTGAAATTTCAAATTCATCCTCTTCTGCACACCCATTTTCAATAAGTTTTTTTATAATTCTGTTCACACTTCTTTCACTGATATTAAGAAATTCAGAAAGTTCACGACTTGTAAAAATATTTTTTTCTCTTTTTCTTATTATAGATTTTATTTTTTCAAGATATAGAGAGCTAACTCCTGCTGCTTTAGAAACTTCTGCAATATTTTCATCAAAAGAACTTTTATACTCTATCTCTGTCTTACTCATA
Organism: Fusobacterium sp.; assembly: GCA_019416865.1. Lineage (GTDB taxonomy): Bacteria > Fusobacteriota > Fusobacteriia > Fusobacteriales > Fusobacteriaceae > Fusobacterium_B. The sequence continues at coordinate 23,265 of DXWL01000023.1, read as the reverse complement.
AGAGGACCTCTTATCTCATGCCCGTTTGAGAAAAATATATTATTTTTGCCTTCATTAATACTTAACTTTAATGCTTTTCTGGCATTTTTTTCAGCTTGAACTATTGTACTTCCCTCTCCTATTCCTGCTCCTATTAAAAATCTTTCAGAACTTCTCTCTTTTATAAGAGCAGCCATTGTACGAAGATTTTCTGTATTATTAAGAAGTCCTTTATTAGAAAAAATCAGATATTCATCATTTTCTGTAGCCTGGATATTTCCCTCTACTTCACGGGAATACGCCAATAGCTCTTTTTCGAATTCCATCTTATTTGAAAGAATATTTGTTGAAATAGACTCTTCTTTTATTATTTTTATAATCTCTATTCCTATTTTACTTTTTTCTGCATCTTTCATCTCTATCATATTAAGAAGATTTCTAAATCCTTCTTTTATTTCTTGAGAACCTGCCTGTATTCTGTAAACTGGGAAACCTTTCTCTTTAAAAAAATAATAGATATGTCCAAATGATGTAAAAATACAATTGATTTCATTTTTTTCTATTTTTTCCAAATAGATCTTAAGATATTCTGTTTCACTTTTTTTTAAATCATACTTTTGCAAATAATAGCTGTCTATTTTTATCCCAAACTCTGTAAGAGTTTCCAGAAGTTCTTTCTCATCAATTATATCTATACCAAGTTTTAAATTTTTAAGCTCCATAGAATTTGTATTTCTAAATTCCCAAAAAGGCTTTATAATAGCACTTCCCTCTCTTCTTACAAAAGAAACAGGTTTTTTTATTTTATCTTTTATAACAGAATATACCCCTATTCCTCCAAGATATATTCCATTTACTTTATCCTCTATATCAAAAACAAGTTTACCCATATCCTCTATTTTTTCTCTTGAAAGAGGAATAAATTGTATGTTCTCGTATATCCTTGAAAGAATTGTATATATTTTTTTTACTGAGTCTGGTGCTCCTATTAAAGCTATTTTCATAGTCTTTACTCCTAAAAATTATTAATGTGCTTTCATTATATCACATTAATGGAGAACAAACTATCTTTTCCATATTTTTTGAATATTTTTTATAAATTTAAAATCATCTTCTATGGCTCTTCCCTTAACTGTCAGATATCCTCCCACAAGCATTCCATTTGCTCCGGCAAGATATCCAGCCCCCATAAAATCTTTAAAAATATTTTCTCTTCCTGCTGCGATCTTAATATTTTTATCTTTTAAAATAATTCTAAAAATTGCTATTGTTTTTAACACTTCATCTATATCCAAAGTTTCTCTTTCACCATGTGGAGTCCCCTTAATAGGGTTTAAAATATTTATAGGAACACCGTCCACATCCAGCTCCTTAAGGGCAAATGCCATATCAATTCTATCTTTCCAGCTTTCTCCCATTCCGATAATTCCTCCTGCACACACTTGAAGTCCAGCTTTTTTAGCATTTTGTATTGTTCTTATTCTATCCTGTGATGTATGTGTAGTTGCTGCAAAACAGTGATAAGTATCTGGAGAAGTTTGAAGATTACAATGGTATCTTTTTGCTCCGGCTTTTTTAAGTTCTTTCATCTCCTCTTCTGAAAGAAGCCCTAATGAACAACAAATTTCAGAATTTTTTCCCTCTGCTGTTGTATCTTCTATAAACTTTAAAACTCTTTCAAAATCTTCTGTTCCTTTTTTCATTCCCTTTCCGCTTGTAACAATTCCAAATCTCATACTTTTATGTTTTTCAGCTTCTTTATATTCTTCTGCCATTATTTTTTCAGCTTTTAAAGGATAACATTGAACATTTGTATTGTATACTGATGATTGAGCACAAAATTTACAATCCTCACTGCATTTTCCTGACTTTGCATTTGTTATTGTACAAGTTTCTAAAATATCACCACAATATTTTTCCCTTATTATATTAGCTACAGAAAAAAGCTCTGTAAGATTACTCCCTGTAAGAGAGCAAAGTTCAAGAGCTTCCTCTCTTGTTATATCATTATCTATATATTTTTTTAAATCCATTGTATACCCTCCTATTTTTAAAAATATTTTATCCTTTTAAAATAAGAAATGTATATTTTTATTATTTCAAAGGTTAACATTTAATTACAAAACTTTTACACAAAATAAAAACTCTCTTAACAGACTTGTATTAAAATTCTTTCTAGATAAACGAGAAAGAAAAAATAAAAAGAAAATTTGGAGGGAATTTTATGAAAAAATTAGCGGCAGTTTTATTAACAGGACTTATACTTACAGGGTGTGGAGCTGAAAAAGAAGCACAGACTGTAAAGGAGATAAATGTATACACAGCACTTGAAAATGAACAGATACCTATGTTTCTTGAAAACTTTAAAAAACATCACCCAGATATAAAGGTTAACATTACAAGAGATTCAACAGGAGTAGTAATCACAAAAATTTTAGCCGAAAAAGAAAATCCTCAAGCTGATGTTATTTGGGGAACAGCTGCATCAGGACTTTTAATGCTTGACAATGCAGGGCTTCTTGAACCTTATGCTCCAAAAGGGGTAGAAAAAGTTAATCCTAGATTTAAAGATACAGCAGAAACACCTGTATGGGTAGGAAATAATGCTTGGATGGCTACATTTGCAGTAAATACTAAAGAGATGGAGAGATTAAATCTTCCTGTACCAAAAACTTATACAGATCTTTTAAAACCTGAATACAAAGGTCTTATCTCTATGCCTCACCCAGCTTCATCAGGAACAGGATTTTTAGCTGTGGCAGGATTTATGCAGATCATGGGAGAAAAAAATGCTTGGGACTATATGGAAAAACTTCATCAAAATATGGGAGTTTATACACATTCAGGTTCAAAACCTGCTAAACAGGCAGCTAGTGGAGAATATCCAATAGGAATATCTTATGACTATCCATGTGTAAAACTTATGAATGAAGGAAATCCTATTGAAGTTGTCTTCCCACCAGAAGGTTCAGGATGGGATTCAGAAGCAAATGCCCTTATTAAAAAAGAAAATATAAAACCTGAAGCAAAAATTTTCTTAGACTGGGCAATTTCAGAAAAGATGATGAAACTTTACGGAACACAATATGCAATCACAAGTGTTGATATAGGTAATCCAATCCCTGAAGGATATCCTAAAGATCCAGTTTCTCATCTTGTAAAAAATGATTTCAACTGGCTTGCAGCACATAAAGATGAAATTCTTGATAAGTGGAGCGATAAATTCGGGGCAAAAGCAGAACAAAAATAATCTGCTTAAAAGTAACGGAGGATATTTATGAGTTATTTGGAAATAAAAAATGTAAATAAATATTATGATAAATTTCATGCTTTAAAAAACATAAATCTTACTATTGAGAAAGGGGAGTTCATCTCCTTTCTTGGCCCTTCTGGGTGTGGAAAAACAACTCTTTTAAGAGTTATCTCTGGACTTGAAGAACTTAATTCTGGAAACATTTTCTTAAAAGGAAAAGATATATCAAATCTTCATCCTTCAAAAAGAAATTTCTCAATAGTTTTCCAATCTTATGCTCTTTTTCCAAATATGACAGTTTGGGAAAATATAGCTTATGGGCTTGAAAATAAAAAAATGCCTAAGGATAAAATAAAAGATAAAGTTCTTGAAGTTTTGGAAATGGTAGGACTTGCAGGAATAAGCGGGAAATATCCAAATGAGATGAGTGGGGGACAGCAACAAAGAGTGGCTCTTGCAAGAGCTATAGCTCTTGAGCCTGATGTTCTTCTTCTTGACGAACCTCTTTCAGCTCTTGATGCCAAAGTAAGAGAAAAACTTAGAAATGATATAAAGATGCTTCAGAAAAAACTGGGACTTACTACAATAATGGTAACACACGATCAGGAAGAGGCTCTTTCTGTTTCAGATAAAATAATGGTAATGCAGTCTGGGGTTGTTATGCAGGTAGGAACTCCAAGAGAGATTTATGAAAAACCAAACTCTCTTTTTGTAGCAGACTTTATTGGAAAAATTAATTTTTTAACTGATGGAAATTCAATCCGTCCAGAACATATCAAAGTTGTTTCTGAAATTAATACTGAAACTCCCAACAAAACAGTTATGAGAGAGATTGAAAGTTGGGAATATTTAGGTCCTTCATACAGATTATTCTTCAGAAATAATAAAAATATTTTAAAAGTGGAAGTTCCATGTAGTATGGTAGATGAGAAAAATCTTCAGGTAGGAAGTAAATTTCTTTTAGAATTTGATGAAAGTTACTATATGTCTTTCGAAAATAGGGTGTAATTATGGAAAAAACAAAAGACGAAGTAATAAAAGAGATACTTACCCTATTTATACTTGCTTTCCTTGCTGTAATTATCATCTGTCCTTTGGGACTTCTTATAGCAAAATCCTTCCAAAATAATGGAGGAGAATTTATAGGATTTAAAAACTTTCATGAGTATTTTACAAATCCAAATACATTAATCTCTCTTAAAAATACTCTTTTTATATCAACAGTATCGAGCATAATCTCTATAGTTCTTGCTTTTACCTTTGCTTATGGTATTCAAAGAACAACAATAAAATTTAAAAATATTTTTAAATATATAGGAATGCTTCCTCTTTTTGCTCCTACGATGATGCATGGAATCGCTCTTGTATATATGTTTGGAAGAAAAGGGGCTGTTACAACTGGATTTTTTGAAAAACTTCCTGCTCTTGCTTGGGATATAAATTTATATGGACCTACGGGAATCATTATTGCAGAGGTACTTTATATTTTCCCACAAGTTTTTCTTGTGTTAAATATTGCTCTTTCTGTAACAGACTATAGATTATATGAAGCTGCTGATATGCTTGGAACTTCAAATTTCAGAAAATTTTTTACAATCACACTGCCAAATATAAAATATGGATTTATTTCCTCTTTTATTATAGCCTTTATTCTTACTTTCACAGATTTTGGAGCTCCAAAGGTTGTAGGAGGAAACTACAGTGTTCTTGCAACTGATGTTTATATAAAAGTGGTGGGGCAAAATAATATGGCTATGGGAGCTGTTGTGAGTATTATTCTTCTGATACCTTCTGTTATAGCCTTTTTAATAGATCAGAAAGTTCAGAAAAAACAAAGTGTAGTTTTTAATGCTAAATCAAAGGTATATGTTCCTAAAAAGGATAATTTAAGAGATACATTCTATTATATCTATATGACTCTTATATGTCTTTTTGTTATCTCTGTGTTTGTTACAATTTTTGTATCAGCATTTTCAAAATTATGGCCTTATGATCTGACTTTTAGTTTGAAGAATTTTAAATTTTATGACTATAACGGAGGAGTAGCTCTTTTCTTTAAAAACTCATTTATTTTGGCTCTTCTTTCAGGAATACTTGGAACGTTTATGACCTTTATGAGTGCATACTTAATTGAAAAAAAAGAGAAGAAAACTATTGCTGATAAAATGATTTACTTTTTATCAATTGTGCCTTTGGCTCTGCCTGGAATGGTTATAGGTATATCATTTATATTTTTCTTCAACAAAACATCTTTTGGAATACCTTTTACTGATTTATCAATTGTAAATCCATTCCATTCATTGTACAAAACAATTTGGATTATGGTTCTTGCAAATGTGATTCATTTTTACTCTATCTCTTTTTTAACAGCAAATACTGCTCTTAAAAAATTGGATAAAGAGTTTGAAAGAGTATCTCTTTCAATAGGAATTCCATGGTACAAAACATTTATCCATGTAACATTCCCTATGTGTATAGATGCTGTGCTTGAAATATTCTTCTACTATTTTATAAACTCAATGGTAACTATTTCAGCTTTAGTTTTCCTATATACATCAAATCTAAATCTTTTGGCTGTGGCTGTAATCAATCTTGATGATGCAGGAGAGATTGCAAAAGCCTCTGCCATGTCAATAGTAATTTTGGGAACAAATGTTATTGTAAAAATAATATATCAAATAATTTTAAAAATAATCAAAAACAAAAAATTTAAAAGAGAAAAACAAGGAGATGAATAAATTATGAAAAAAATTGAACTGGCAGTTTTTGACTGGGCAGGAACAACTATAGATTATGGGTGCTTTGCTCCTGTAAAAGTATTTTTAGAGGTATTTAAAGAAAAAGGGATTGAGGTTACTCTTGATGAAGCAAGGGCACCTATGGGACTTTTAAAAATTGACCATATTAAAGCTATGCTTTCTGGAAATAGAGTTGCTAAACTTTGGGCTGAAAAATATCAAAGAGATTGGACAATGGACGATGTAAAAGAGATGTACAAAAGTTTTGAAGAAAAACTTTTTAAAATCTTAGCTGATTATACTGATCCTGTTCCTTTCTGCACAGAAACTATAAATACTCTTAGAAATATGGATATAAAAATAGGATCTACAACTGGGTATACAGATGAGATGATGAATATTGTAGTTCCCCTTGCTGAAGAGAAAGGATATTCACCAGATTTTTATATCACACCATCTTCTGTTCCAGCAGGAAGACCATTCCCATATATGATTTATAAAAATATGCTTGAACTTAAAACAGGGGATACTGATTGTGTTGTTAAAATAGGAGATACTATCTCTGACATTAAAGAGGGAAGAAATGCAAAAGTATGGACTATAGGGATTTTAAAAGGAAGCAGTGAACTTGGACTTACTGAAGAAGAGGTTAAAAATCTTTCTGAAGAAGAATTAAAATCAAAGCTTCAAGAAGTTTCTGCAAAAATGCTTTCAGCAGGGGCACATATGGTAATTGAAGATATTTCAAAAGTTCCTATGGCAATAGAGATTATAAATAATAAACTGGCAAATGGAGAAAGAGCCTAACAAATTATCGGAGGAAAATAAAAAATGAAAAACATAAATGAAAATATATTAAACGATACACTTAATAAATCACTTGAAAGACCTTATCTTTTACTTACACCAGGACCTCTTAGCACAAGCAAAGGGGTAAGAACAGCTATGCTTAAAGATTGGTGTACTTGGGATAAGGACTATAACAACATTGTTGAAGATATAAGAGCACAACTTGTGGCTCTGTGTGTTGATGAAAAAAACAGAGATAAATACACAGCTGTTCTTATGCAGGGAAGTGGATCTTTTGGAGTTGAATCTGTAATTGGTACAGCTCTTCCTAGAAAAAACGGAAAACTTTTAGTTCTTGCAAATGGAGCTTATGGAAACAGAATGGGAGAGATAGCTGAAGTCTTAGGTATTAACTACATAATAGAAAAATTTGGAGATAAAGCAGTTGTAACTCCTGAAAAAGTAAGAGAACTTTTAGAAAAAAATCCTGATGTCACTCACGTTTCTGTTGTTCACAGTGAAACTACAAGTGGTATTTTAAATCCTGTTTTTGAAATTGGAAAAATTGTAAAAGAATTTGGAAAAATATATATTGTCGATGCTATGTCAAGTTTTGGAGGAGTAGAAATTGACCTTGTTAAACTTGGTGCAGACTTTATTATAAGTTCATCAAATAAATGTATACAAGGTGTCCCAGGATTTTCATTTATAATATGTAAAAAAGATGTCCTTAAAAAATGTGCTGGACAAGCTCGTTCTCTTTCACTTGATTTATACAATCAATGGAAAACAATGGAAGAAAATCATGGAAAATGGCGTTTTACTTCTCCTACTCATACAGTGAGAGCCTTTTATCAAGCACTTGCTGAACTGAAAGAAGAGGGAGGAATCTCTGCAAGAGAAAAAAGATATACTGAAAATAATAAAATTTTAAGAGAGGGAATGAAATCTCTAGGATTTGAAACTCTTATTTCTGATGAGTATCAATCTCCTATTATTACATCTTTTATTGCTCCAAAATCTGAAAAATATGATTTCACAAGATTTTATCAAAATCTTAAAAAACAAGGTTTTGTTATCTATCCAGGAAAAGTTACTGAAATAGATAGTTTCAGAATTGGAAATATTGGAGAGGTTTATCCTGAAGATATTAAAGAACTTTTAAATGCTGTAAAAAATTCAATAGATTGGTAGAATAAAAAAATAAAATTATCTACAAAAAAATATCTGCTGTTTATATTGCTCACTTCACTAAAAATGATAAACTCACTTCGTTCAAACATATCATTTTTTATCGTTCAGTTTGCTGCATAAACTATGCAGATATTTTTAATTTCGATAATTTTATTTTTATACTCTGTATTCTAACAGCTCTAATTTTATTTTTTATATTTTTAGTTCTTCTAAATATTAGGTATCTGCCAATCTATCTCTTTTTTTCCTAAAGAGTGTAAAATCTCATTTACCTTTTTAAAATGTCCACATCCAAAAAATCCTCTGCTGGCTGAAAGAGGACTTGGGTGTACCCCTTCAATTATAAAATGTTTTGGATTTGTGATAAGTCTTTTTTTGCTCTTAGCATTATTTCCCCAAAGTATAAAGATTACTGGTTCATCTTTTTCATTAAGAAGTTCAATTATTCTGTCAGTGAATATCTCCCAGCCTTTTCCCTGATGAGAGTTTGCCTGACCATCTCTCACTGTAAGAGCTGTATTAAGAAGAAGTATTCCCTGCTTAGCCCATGGCATAAGATATCCATTGTTTGGAATTGTACATCCCAGTTCATCTCTCAATTCCTTATACATATTTCTCAATGAAGGAGGAGCTGGTATTCCTGGTTTTACAGAAAATGCCATTCCATGAGCCTGTCCTTGTCCATGATAAGGATCTTGTCCAAGAAGAAGTATGTTTGTATCTTTATAACTAGATACCTTAAGAGCTGAAAAAATATCATTCATATCTGGATGAATTATCTGTGTCCTGTATTCATTTACTAAAAATGCTCTTAATTTTTTATAATATTCTTTTTCAAATTCATCTTTTAAAAGCTCATCCCAGTCATTTCCTAAATTAACCATAACTTTATCTCCTTTATTCTTTAACTGTTGTCAGATTTCCACATTCAGGAACTACTCTTCTCATTCCGCATCCAAGACATCCTTTTCTGCAGTCATGTGAAAGAGCAGCTTCTTCAGACTTTTTAAGTTCTCTCTTGAAAAACTCTTTTGATACTCCAACATCTATAATATCCCATGGAAGCTCTTCATCTAAATCTCTTGCATCAAGATAGTCATCATAAGTGATTCCAAGTTCATTCATAGCCTCTGTCCACAGATTAAAGTTATCTTTGTAGTCATCAAGTTTTACACCTTTTCTAAACGCAAGTTCGATAAGATCTCCTGTTCTTTCATCTCCTCTTGAAATAAATCCTTCAAGATAAGATTTTTTAGGAGGGTGAATCTTAAGAGCTACACCTTTAAGTCCTGCAAATAGTCCTTTTAGATATTCGTGCTTTTCATTCATCTCTTCCATGCTCATCTGTCTGCACCACTCATATGGTGTATGAGGTTTTGGAATAAAGTTTGACACACTTACAGTTATATTTATTCTTTTATTAATAGGTCTGCAAAGCCCTATTACTTTTTTAGCAAGATCATAAATTCCCTTTACATCTTCCATAGTTTCAAAAGGAAGCCCTATCATAAAATAGAATTTCAAACTTACCCATCCTGCTTTTACAGCTTCCACAGCTGTTTCAAGAATTTCATGTTCTTCTACACCTTTATTTATAACATCTCTCATTTTTTGAGATCCTGCTTCTGGAGCAAAAGTAAATCCTGTTCTCTTTCCTCCGCTTATCTGTTCTGCAACTCTTACAGAATGAGGATTCATTCTAAGAGAAGGCAGAGAGATTCCAAGATTATCCCCACTGTATTTCTCTTGAAGTGTTCTTAAAAGTGTATCTATATTTGTATAATCACTGCTGCTAAGTGATGAAAGAGATATTTCAGAATATCCTGTACTTTCAAGCATAGCATCTATAAGTTTTAAGTTATTTTCAAGAGTTCTTTCTCTTACAGGTCTGTATACCATTCCAGCCTGACAGAATCTGCATCCTCTTGTACAACCTCTTTGAATTTCTACAGAAGCTCTGTCGTGAACAATAGATATATATGGTACAAGCTGATTCTCATACATTTTTGAATTATTTATATCTTTTAAAATCGCTCTTGTAATCTTTTTCTTTCCATCGTGAAAAGCTGGAATATATACTCCCTCAAGATGTTCAATAGCTTTTAATCTTTCCTCTTTTGACTGCCCTGCTGTTTTTACAAAAATTTCAGCAAGTTTTGTCATTGTTTCCTCTCCGTCCCCAACAACTAAAAAGTCTACAAACTTTTTAAGAGGAGCAGGGTTCATTACACAAGTTCCTCCTGCCATAATAAGAGGGTGAGTTTCATCTCTATCCTCTCTTCTAAGAGGAATACCTGCAAGATCAAGAGCATTCAGCATATTTGGATAACACATCTCATATGAAAGAGAAAATCCAACAATATCAAAATCTTTAAGTTCTTTTTTACTTTCAAGAGAAAACATAGGGATATTGTCCCTTCTCATTATCTCTTCCATATCCTCAAAAGGAATAAATCCTCTTTCCAGTGAAAATCCATCTACTTGATTCATCAGAGAATAAAGTATTCTTATCCCTAAATTTGACATTCCCACTTCATACACATCTGGGAAAAACAGACACATACTTGCCTTATAATCTGATTTGTGATAACTGTTTATCTCATTTCCAAGATATTGTGCAGGTTTTTCAACTGTAAGCAGATATTTATCTATATTTACTCTCATTAATTTTATCTCCCGTCGTCCAGCCTTTGAAACTCTTTCATTTTCTCATCATCTGTTTTTTCATGATGTTTAAGAGCAAGATAGGCCGTCTTTTTATCAATATTTTTTAATTTATAATATGAAGCAGAAGGGTGTTTCTCTATCTGCTTATCACCAATAATAACTTTTTTTATTCTTTTAAAAAGAGAATAGTTTTCTTTTCCACAGTCATGGAGAAGAGCAAGTTTTAAATAGGAAACATCATCTTTTAAAATCTCGCTTTCTTTTACTGCTAAATATAAATTAAAAGAGTGAATCTTATCGTACTCACTCATTTTGTCAAAAATTTTAAATTCTTCATAGGTCAAAATCTCTTTTACTGAGATATCATTTTCTTTTTTGTATTTTCCAAAAAGAAAGAGAAGTCCCTGTTTTATTCTGGCAGTTATCATATTTCCCTCACAATAACAGTTCCATATTCTTTTCTGAGTTTTTTTATATTTCCGCCGTTTTTTCCTATTACTTCCCCTTTTTTATCTTTCAGAACATAAAAAATATAAAGAGAGCCGTTATCTGTTCTCTCTATTTTTTCCACATTGTCTATCTTTATAGTATCATCTTCAAAGAAAGTATTTTTTATAAGTTCCTCTCTTAAAAAAACTTTTTCAAGAGTAAGATATTTTCCAGGAAGAGCAGTAAGTTCCCCTGTAAGAATAAATCCGCTCATAATTCTTACTTGTTTTGGCATAAAAGAATCCCCTGTGAAAATAAGTTCTCCATTTTCAAATCTCACTTTTACAGTTCTTATATGTTCTTTAAGCTCTCTTCCCTTAGTATCTGTAAATCTGCTCACATCATATGTTCCTGAAAGCTCTTCACAGATTTTTTTAATCTCATCTTCCGATTTTAATATTTTCTTTTGAGGGTATCTGTAAATATACTCTCTTCCCTCTACATAATCAGGAAAAATAAGATTAGGGAGAGTTTTTCTCACTACCCTTATTTTTATTTTTCCCTCACTAATTTTATTAAAATCAGAAACTATCTTTTGAACATTTCCATTGAAATTACTACTGACATAAAGACAATTATTTCCGCTAACTTTAGCATCTGTTCTTCCTCCCTGTTGAATCCCTTTGGCCCATGTAAAGCCTAATTCATACATAACTTGTTTAAAATATCCTTTGACAGTATTTTTCCCTGCCATCTCATCAAAAGCATCAAACCCGCTTCCTCTATATGAGATATCAAAAATATAACCTATCTTTTTGCTTTTTTCCAATACTCTTATATCCATAATATCTCTTTCTTCCTACTAAAAATTTTGCATTCTTTTTTATTATATCACATTTTCCCTTTTTGCTTCAATAAATTCAAAATATTTTTAAAGAATTTTTCCCTATTTTTGCTCCATCAAATTATTAAGATATTTTCTGATTCCAAAAAGCACAAATCCCATAAAGAAAAGTATTCCTGAAAGAGAGGCAAATATTGCGAGAAAACCTACATTTTGAGTAAATCCAGCCACTTTTCCAGAGATAAAACTTGCCACAAACATTGTCATATACCACATTCCCATAAAGAAAGTAGAAAATCTTTGAGGAGCAAGTCTGTTAAACATTGCAATTCCAACAGGTGCTATACAAAGCTCTGAAATTGTATTAAAAAGATAAGCAAAAACTATAAACCACATTCCTGCCTTTACTCCTGTATTAGTTCCTCCTGTAGAAATTACAGAGATTGACATAAGAAGAAAAGCTGTTCCCATTGAAAAGATTCCCAGTGTCATCTTAACAGGAGTAGTACATTTTTTTCCTCCTAATTTTTCCCATACAAGAGCAATAACAGGTGCAAGAACTATTCCTAGTATTGAGTTAAGAGCTGCAAACCAAGGAACAGGAACTGAATATCCCATAACAACTCTATCCACATGATCTCTTGCGTAAAGAGTTATAGAACTGAAAGACTGATAGAAAGTTGTCCAGAATAATATTACAAAAACAGCTGTTATTCCCATAGCTCTCATTCTCTGTTTTTCAATATGGGAAAACTTATAGGTAAATATATTTGTTTTCTCTTGAGATACCATTTTCTTTGAAGGTTTTCTTCCTATCTCTCCTAAAAATTTTGGAGCTGTCAGTATAAACAGAACTGTTCCAGCTGCTGCCATAAGCCCTGCTATCAGAAACATTTCTCTAAAACCGAAATGAAGAATCGCCCCTGCATTATCTCTGACTGCAAAAATTTTATCTGATACAAGCCCTGCTGTAAAAGGTGCAAGGAATGATCCCAAATTTATAAACATATAGAAAAGACTGTATGCCACCTCTTTTTTATTAGGTTCTTCCTTGTAAAAGATATTTCCTACAATACTACTTGCACTTGCCTTAAAAAATCCATTTCCTATTATTATACAAATAAGTCCCAGATATAAAATACTTTTTCCCGGACTGTAAAATAAAAGGCAGTCCCCCAATGCTACAAATATTCCTCCAAGTATTACAGATTTTTGCTGTCCAAGATATGAATCAGCAAGCCAACCTCCAACTAGAGGAGTCAGATGAAGTATTCCTACAAAACTTCCATAAAGAGATGTAGCCTCCTTTACAGAAAGTCCTATCCCCCCTTGAATAACACTTGCCGTAAAGTAAAGAACAAGCAGGGTAGATATCCCATGATATGCAAATCTTTCCCACACTATTGTTGCACACATCAGCCAGAAAGATTTTGGGTATTTTTTCATTAATTTTGTACCTCCTTAAAAATTGTTTACCTCCCATTATATACTATTTTTTTCTACATTAAAATGAAAAATATTTCTCTCTGAAAATAAATTTTTAAATTTTAATATATTATTACAATAATAAAAATATTTTTCAAAATATGCTATAATAGAAAAAAGATATTTTTTATTTAAGACTGGGAGGAAGAAAATGGATAAAAATTACGATATCAGTTTTCTTGATGAAAACAAAATTGAAGATATCCTTAAACAAGCAAAAGCTTTATCTCAAGATAAAAATGAGATTGAAAAAATAATTGAAAAGGCTGAGAAAGCAGAAGGACTTACTTCTCTTGAAGCTGCTGCTCTTTTAAATATAGAGGACAAAGAACTTTTAAATAAAATGTTTTCTGCTGCAAAAAAAGTTAAGGAAAAAATTTATGGAAAGAGAATCGTTATGTTTGCCCCTCTTTATGTAAGCAACTACTGTGTTAACAACTGCAGATACTGTGGATACAAACATACAAACGATGACCTTTGCAGAAAACAACTTACTAAAGAAGAGCTTGTTGAAGAGGTAAAAGCTCTTGAAAAACTTGGACATAAGAGAATAGCTCTTGAAGCAGGAGAAGACCCTGTCAACTGTCCTATTGACTATATCTTAGACTGTATAAAAGAGATTTATTCTATAAAATTTGATAACGGAAATATAAGAAGAATAAATGTAAATATTGCTGCTACAACTGTAGAAAACTACAAAAAATTAAAAGATGCTGAAATTGGAACATATATTCTTTTCCAAGAATCTTTCCACAAACCTACATATGAACATATGCATCCTCAAGGACCTAAAGCAAACTACTACTATCACACAACTGCTATGTTCAGAGCAAGAGAAGCTGGAATTGATGATGTGGGAATCGGAGTTCTTTATGGATTATACGATGCAAAATATGAAACTGTGGCAATGATAAGATATGCTGAAGCTTTAGAAACTGTTACAGGTGTAGGACCTCATACTATATCTGTTCCAAGACTTAGAGCAGCTGAAAATGTTACTCTTGCTGATTATCCTCATCTTGTTTCAGATGAAGAGTTCAAAAAAGTTGTTGCTGTTTTAAGACTTGCTGTTCCTTATACAGGACTTATCCTTTCAACAAGAGAACCTGCAGCACTTAGAGATGAAATAATCTCTCTTGGAGTATCACAAGTAAGCAGTGGTTCCTGCACTGGTGTAGGAGGATATTCTGAATCTGCTGAAACAAAAGAAAATACTGCACAATTTGAAGTAAGCGATGAACGTTCTCCAATGGAAATGCTTGAAAGCTTAATCAAATCAGGATATATTCCAAGCTACTGTACAGCTTGTTATAGACAAGGGCGTACAGGGGACAGATTTATGGAAATAGCAAAAAGTGGAAAAATAAATGTTATGTGTGAAGCAAATGCTCTTATGACACTAAAAGAGTTTCTTCTTGACTATGCTGATGAACATTTAAGAAAACTTGGAGATGAGGCTATTGCCAAAACTCTTGATGCTATGCCAGATGAAGCTTTCAAAGATAAAATAAGAGGATATCTAAAAGAGATAGAAAACGGAGCAAGGGATTTAAGAGTATAGCAAAAAAGGGACTGAAATACCAGTCCCTTTTCTTTTATAAATATCATTAACGATTTTTTGCAATTACCTCAAGAACACCTGAAATAAATATTCTTATCCCTATCGCCATCATAAATACCTGCATTACTCTTGAAAGAATGTAAAGTACAAGCTTTCCAAGAATTTTTTCTATAAATGTCCCCAAATACATTATCAAACTTACCACTACAAATGCCAAAAACAGAGATATTGTACATTGTACAATTCCAGTTTGAGATTTTACAATAAGCATTGTTGCAAGACTCCCCGGCCCTACCAACATAGGAAATGCCATTGGAATGATTCCCTGTTGTACCTGTTCCTCAGGAGTAAGAGTTTTAAGCTCATTTTCCTTTGATTTTTTTGCAGGAAGAACAATATTTCTAAAAGCAAGAGATGCAAGTAAAAGTCCCCCAGCTATTCTGAACTCCTTCAGCTCAATCTTATAAAGATTTTTCATCAAGAATTCTCCCACAAGTCCAAAAATAAGCATAATAAAAAAGGCTGTAACTGCCACTGTTTTATAAAGCTTTTCACGGACCTCTTTATCCATTCCCTCTGTCATTGTTACAATTAACGGCACATTTCCAAACGGATTTAAAATCGCAATCAAAGTAAGAGCATCAGCTATTACATTATGAAAAAACATATATATCCCTCCTAAAAGTTTATAGTTCTCCCATAACAATCATAGTATAAATCTTCGTAAAAGTCCAGCTTATTTGCTGAGTGATACCCTGTTTTTATATCTATTTTTCTTTATTAAATTTTCTTTTTATAATTTTCATAAGTCTTTGAAGAGGATATCCCCTTAGAACCCAAAACTTTCTCATTTTTTTAAACTCATTAAAGAAAGCTTCTCTCTCTTCGTCAAGAGGTTCAGCACATCTGCTCATCCAACATTTATATACCCCTGAAATATCCACATTTCTCAAAATCTCTCTAAGTTTTTTAGGAAGATGTTTTGTAGAAATACAAGACTGAAAATCTATAATATAAGGATAATTATCCTTTCCCATAATTATATTTCCAAGATTTCTTAAATCAAGATGGACTATATTTCTTCTGTGCATCTCAATTACATTTTTTTCAAGCTGAATAAAGAATTCTTTTGGAATCTCTCCCTTTTGAAATTTTTTCAGAGCATCTCCCTGTATAAAATCAAAAGACAATGTCCACGGAGAAAGAAATTTTACATTTTTAGTTACAGAAGGGTTATTTTCAAGCTTAAGCATACTATGTCCTTCAACATTGACAAAAATTCTCCCGAAAGTTACCCTTACAAACCAAGGTGAACCAGAAAAATCCTTTATTGTAATATCAATATCCTTTCCGTCATTGTATCTGAACACAGAAGCATTAGCAAACTGCCCTTCATTTAAAAGAGTTAAATACTCCTCTTTTATCTCATTTGAAGGATAATGTTTCTTGAGCATATCAATTATCCTTTTTTTTATCTTTCCAACATTTTTTTTGAACATTCTCTCCCCATTCCTTATTTTTCATTATAAATATTTGTTTATAAATAAGATATTATATAAGTATAATATAAAATGACTGATTAGTCAATCCTATTTTTTTATATGTTAAAAAGAGGTAAAATATAATTTTTTTATTTAGCTATGGGGAAAAATTGTGCTATTATTAGGGTATAGAAACTTTAGGAGGAGTTGATTTAATCAATGGAGTACAAAATTCTTATCTGTGGTATTTTGTTGTTTTTCAGTCTTTGTTCTATAAGACTTGCAAGAACAGTTCAGGTTCCTCTGCTTATTATGTTCTTATTCGTAGGAATAGCAGCAGGTTCAGAGGGAGTAGGAGGAATATATTTTGACGATTTTGCAACTGCTCAAAATGTAGGAAACTTTGCCCTGTTATTTATTCTATTTTCAGGAGCATTAGAAACCAAAAAAATTGATGCCCTGTCGGCATTATACCCCAGTGGAATACTGGCAACATTAGGGGTATTTCTAACAGCTGTAATAGCCGCTGTTTTCACATATTTTTTAACAGATTTTTCTTTTATGGAATCTCTTATCTTTGGTTCATTTGTATCTTCAACAGATGCTGCAGCAGTAATGTCCATTTTAGGAGAATCAAAGCTTAAAAAAAGAATCAGAACAATTATTGAGATTGAATCAGGAAGTAACGACCCTATGGCGTATGCCCTTATTCTTTTCTTCCTTTCATTGTATCAAGCAACTTCAGGAGATATGCATATATTTCAAGGTATATTCTTCCTAATAAGACAAATAGTTTTAGGACTTGCCTTGGGAGCTTTCTTTGGTAAAATTACAATTCCTACAAGCAGACTTATGCAGATAAAAAGAGAGGAATTTATGATACTTCATATAGTTTCATTCCTATTTATCTGTTTTTCTCTGACTACCATTTTAAAAGGAAATGGATTTTTGGCAATATATATAATGGGTATGTTTATTGGAAATGAAAGATTTGAATACAGAATTAATTTCATGAGAAATATGAGAGTTATCTCATGGCTTATGCAGATAACAATGTTTATCATCTTGGGACTTCTTGTATTCCCTTCACAGCTTCTTTCTGTTATTATAAAAGGAAGCATTCTGGCAGTACTTGTTATTATTGTAGGAAGAATTTTAGTTGTATACCTTGTACTTCTTCCTTTCAAACTTACAGGAAAAGAAAAATTCTTTATCTCATGGGCTGGGCTTAAAGGAGCTGTACCTATTATTTTCTCAATGTTTGCTGTAAGTCATAATCTTGAAAATGCACAGATGATGTTTAATATGATATTCTACATGGTTGTATTCTCTGTTCTTCTTCAAGGAATGTCATTAAAACATGTGGCAAAATATCTTGGACTTTTGGAAGAGAGCAACGGAGATGAAGATGAAGAAGTTGAAGTTGATGAACTAGAAGAACTTGCTGTTAAAAAACTTTATCTTACAAGAAATTCTGAATATGTAAATAAACAGATAAAAGATTTACACCTTTCTGCAAAAATGCATATTGTATCTGTAAAAAGAGGGGATAAATATCTGACTCCTAACGGTTCATTAGAACTGCTTCCCGGAGATCAAATTCTTTTCTCTCTAAGATAAAATTAAATTGATAATAATGATAGAGCAAAAAATAAAAGAAAACCACTTGCTTATACTGCATCTCCGTTTTATCTAAAAATTTTAGGTGCAGTACAAAGTGGCGGTTTGTGATTTTCTTTTTTTCTTGGAAATGATATAATATAAGTATCTTAGAAAAATACCCAAAAAGAGAAGGAGGAAATATGAGATTTGAAAAAAATAAAAAACAGTATATTCTAAAAAATAAAGATATTCCTATTCTCACTTTTGATTATGAAAAAACAATAGATAAAATAACTCTTGGAGAAGTTACAAGTTATAAAATAAAGCATATAAAAATTTTAGAGCCTGATTTATTACCTGCTGGTTATCCAAATACTGTTGATTCGAGCAAATTAAAAAAATGGATAGAAAGAAGAAAAATTCCAAGAAACAGAAAAAATATGGAAAATATTTTTAATTTAAAATTAAAAGAATTAGAGCTTGATAACAATAGTTTTATGAATTATATAGATATTTCTTATGGACTTTCTTTAAATGATTCTTATTGGATAGTTCCTGCTGATAAAGAATTATATTGGAAAGATTATAATTTATATAAAAATAGATTTAGTGAAATTGTATCTCTTGTTGCTTTTGGAGAAAAAAGAACAAGTGAAATAGGAGATATAAAAACTTCTCCTGAATATACTACTGATGGAATGTTAGCTAAATGTTGGACTGTATTAAATGATGAGATAGTATTATTAAAGAAATCATCTGAACATCATAAAAAAGAAGCTTTTGCAGAATATTATATGTGCCAAATAGCTGAAATTATGGGATTTGAACATATAAAATATGATATTATAAATTATCACAAAAATATAGTTTCAAGTTGTTCTTTGTTTACAAATGAAGATACAGGATTTATTCCTATGTATTACTGTATGAAACAAGAAGATACATTCAAAGAAGGAGCTAAATTATTAGAAGCTGTAACTAAAATATATGGAAAAGAAAAAATAGAAGATTTAATGCTTTTTGATTCTTTAATTTACAATACAGACAGACATTTAGGAAATTTTGGAATGTTGGTAGATAATAACACAAGAAAATTATTAAAACCTGCACCAATATTTGATAATGGAAATTCAATTTTATCTTTTTTGAATGAAGAAACAGCAATAGAAGATATTTTTAAACATTATACTTCTAAATTTAATATAGATTTTGATGTATTGTCAAATCTTTCTGTACAAAAAAGACATAAAGAAGGATTAGAAAAATTAAAAAATTTTAAATTTAAAAAACACCATGAATTTAATTTAGAAAATAATATCTTAAATAAAGCTGAAGATTTTATCCAAAAAAGAGCAAAATTAATAAGTAATCAATTAAGTAAAAAACTAGAAAAAAATAGACTTGAAAACTCTCTGGAAAAAGAAACTATAAAAATGTAATATTACTTATATTTTTAACCAAAATACCTATACAAAAAAGAAATTTATTCTCTTATTTTGTGTAGGTTTTTTATTTAAAATATTTTACAAAAAATAAAAGAAAAGGCTATTACATTTATAAATTTGTAACAGCCCTTTCAGTTAGGGATATTGCCAAAATTTGCTTAGGGAAATATATATCTTGACAATAAGTTTATAATAATTTCGTCGATGCAGGAGACGAAAGTTTGCTCCTACATATAAAATCAGAAGCTTAATTAGAATCTATAAGATACTCCTGCTGTAATTCTTGAATCATCTCCAGAATCAGACCACATCATCTCATATTTTCCATTAAATCCTACACCATTTTCATGTTCGTAATTAACTCCAACATGAGCATTTCCAACTGTTGAAGCAAGTTCAGAATCTTCAAGTTCTATTTTGCTTCCGTATAAAGTGTATTCTGCATCATGATCTTGATTTGAGCTTAAAGCTGTATATTCTACTCCTGCTCTTAATTCAACTTTTCCATCTGCAAGAGCAAATTCTTTTGCAACATCAAATCCTACAATACCTTCTACAACAAATATATCTTGAGCCTTCACTTCAAATCCCATATCAGGATTAGAAGCTTCATCTTGGCTTATCATAGTTACTCTTGCACCAAGATTAGGTTGTAATTTTATACTATCTGTAATTTGGAAATCTTTTCTTCCTCTTAATGATACAGCAAGAGCATTTGAATCAGCTGTTCCGTCTACAAGAGAACTTCCGCTTATATCTACTTTTCCTTGAGTAAGTTTAAAATCATTTGAAAGTTTTGAATCTAAATCACTCTTAACAAATCCTATATTTGCCACAACATCAACACCATTTGTTGTTCTGTGTTTCATGTATGCACCTACATAGTAGTTATCTCCCTCAAGTTTTCCTCCTCCGTTAATATCTACTTCTGTATCTCCTCCTCCAAATGCAACTCCGTAAGATGTTGTATCTGACACACCATATTCAACCATAGCAACAGCAGAGTTGATATCTCCTTCATATCCTCTTACTTTGCTTCCTCCGTCAAACTCTGTATCAGAATTTATAAATTTACCTTCAGCAATCCATTCACCTTTTTCAGCTCTTCTTCCAAAATTCTCTACAGCACTTGAATAAGAATCTATAATATTTTTAGTAACTACAGTTCCTGCTGTATAATAAGCTGTTGCTGCAACATTTGTATTATTTATAAGTTTTCCTATATCTTCGTTTGAAGTCATGCTATTTATTTTATCAATAACATCTTTTTCAGCATTTCCATTTGTAACTGCCCCAACAAAAGCATCATAAATAGGTTTATATTCTCCTACTCCTGCTTCTTCTGCTGTTTTAACACTCATCTGTACTCCACCATTTCCAGTTTGTGATACATTGAATATTGGAGCAACAACATTTGCATTTTTATCTATTGAGTAAGTATCTGTACTTAATGTTTCATGTCTTATTCCCTCATCAGAAATAATATATTTTATTTTTGAAGTATCATCAGTTGAAAGAACAAGATGTTCTCCGTTTGTTACTTTTCCTGCTTTAAGTGTTTCTGATAAATCGCTTCCTTTTTGAGTTAAAGTGATGTTAAGAACTGCACCATCAGCCATATTAATATTAGGAGTATTTCCTGCTTTTGACACTTTATCAAAACCTATAGTTCCTTTATCTCCTATCTTCCATGTTCCTCCGCTAAGAGATACAGTTTCAGCATTTTTTACATTATATTTAAACTCATTGATACCACCATTGTTAATAACTTTAAATTCATCATTTCCTGATGTTCCCATATCAATAGTTCCTGCATATGCTGATATATTATCATTTGCATTTGTAACTACAAAAGTATTATTTCCTGCTCCAAGTTTTATACCATCTAAATTTTTAGCAAAACTTTCAAGGTTTTCAATTTCTACTCTTACATCATTTCCTGCTTCTGTCTTATCTGTAAAAGTTCCACCCTCTGCAATAGAAACTCCATTTTCTATAACAACTTTATTTTCTTTAAGTTTTCCATCTTCATCTTTTGCAGTAGTATTTGTAAAATTAAATTCTAAATCTTTTATTGTTTGAGTTTCATTATTTTTAGAAATTGTTGCACCTGTAACATTTTGAGATTTTATATAATCAGAAGTAATATCTCCTTGAATATTTCCTACAAGAAGTTTTCCATTCGTATCAACTGATAAATCCCCTTTAATAGCATAAGCATTAATTGTTGTATCAGTAAGTCCATTTATAATACCATTTACTTTTACATCGCTTCCTATAAGGTTAAGAGTTGAACCTTTTTCAAGAGAAAGAGCATAAACATTTCCTGTTTTAGATTGTAAATCTTTAACTGCTGTGATATTTGTTTTTCCGTCAAGAGTTAAAGTTTTGTCAGCATCTACTTTTAAAAGTGTTCCTCCATTATTATTTTCAAAATATCCTACAAGATTTGTATTATTTAAAACAGTTTCTCCTGCTCCAAGAGTAAATACAGGTTTTTGTATATCATCTGTAACAACAGAAGCTATTGTTTTATCATTAAATATTCCATTAAGTTCTGCACTGTTATTTTGAATTACAGCTAAATTTTCTCCCTCTTTAAATTCATTTCCTGAAAGTTTTCCAGATATTATTTTTGCATTTTGATTTTGTAATTCATATTTATCATTAAAAACAGCATTTGTATCCATATAATTACCAAGATGACTACTATCTCCACCAATAATTATACCTTTGCTTACTGTAGTTCCTTCATTAAAAATACTGCTGTTTCCTGAAACTTTTATAACTCCATAGTTATATTTTGCTCCTGCACCACTCATTGCATAACCATCAGTTACTTTTATTAAACCATAATTATACCCTTCACTATTCCAGCTTATATATTGTCCTGCTGTTATTTTATCATTATTTTCTTTTTCTGTAATATTTATAGTTCCATAATTTTCAAGAATAGATTTCTCAGCATTTATATATTGTCCACCATATTTAGCTTCTATAATTCCATAGTTATAAAAATAACTTAATTTATTAACACTTTCTTGTCCATATTTTTCAGCTAAAATAACACCTTTATTAAATCCTTTTATATTTCCATTCGTAGATTTACCATAAATATTCTGTCCAGAACTTTTACTTATAATTAATCCATTATTATGTAATTCTGCATTTTCAACATTATCTCCTACTAGCTGTGCTCCTGAATTATTGTTAAAAAAAGCAAAAATAGCTCCATTATTAATCGCCTTTGCTCCAGATAAATTAATTCCATGAGGATTTAATAAAATTCCGTTATTAGTTATCTGACTTATTCCTTCTTCTGCTATTTGTGCACTTGAACCAAGAGAATTATGCAATAAAATTCCATTATTTTCTGCTATTCTTCTAGTAGCATCTGAGGCTGTTACTGTATAACTTCCTGATAAAGCTTTTTCAATATTATTTCTTACTTTATTAGAAATAAATCTATCATCAAAAGAAATTTTAGCTACTTCTTGTCTTAAAGCACTTGCGTCTATTGTTGTTTTTCCATCTTTTCTTGTTAATTTGATATTTTTAGTTGTACCTTCTTCGCCTGATTTTTTTACTTCAATAGAATAACCCTTATCTGTTGTTATATCCTGCTTATCTTTAAATATTTCTGCTCCAAGCCCTTCAAGATTACCTTTTGCAGTAGTATAATTTCCTTGTTGTTCTTCAAGTTTTACAACTATTTCAGATTTTTCTGCTGCAAAAGCAACCACTCCAGTAATTAAGAAAGAAACCACAACTCCCAATGTGATTTTTACTTTTCTTTTT
>DXWL01000022.1 GCA_019416865.1 Fusobacterium sp. | reverse complement strand
GAGAAGGTGGAAGAACAGTAGCTTCTGGAGTAGTATCAGAAATAACTAAATAGTTCGTTCATAATAAAAAAAATTAAGAGAGAAGGAGAAATCCTTCTCTTTTTGTTTTATATTGATTTTCTTCTTAAATGTTTATATAATTATTATATAAAAAGATATAGAAAAAGGAGGAGTAAAAATGAAGCTCTGCATTGTATTTACTCTGTGCAAAGTTAATTTTAATTAAATTTGTACAGAGTTTAATAAATTAACTTTGCACTTTTTATGAAAAATAAAATAAAAGGAGTAAAGTTAATATGACATTAAAAAATTTTTATATCTTTATAACAGGACAATTTGTTTCTCAATTTGGAAGTAGAATGACAAGTTATGGCTTTACACTATGGATTTATAAAACAACAAACTCTGTTTTTTATACATCTTTAGTAACACTTTGTTATTTAGTCCCGGAAATTTTATTTAATTTTATAGCAGGAACTTTAAGTGATAAATGGGATAAAAAAACAGTTTTAAAAGTTGCTGATTCTTTTGCAGGAGTATTATCTTTTATAACTCTTATACTTTTGATTTTTGGAAAACTTAAATTTCAGTATATTTTTATAATAAATATTCTATTAGGAATTGCTGATTCTTTTCAAGCTCCTACATCAGAAGTTGTAATTTCTTTAATTGTTTCAAAAAAAGATTATATAAAGACAAGTGGTATTCGTTCTTTTTTTAAATCTTTTTTAGATATATTTGTTCCTATTTTATCAGTTTCTATTTATGCTCTTTGGGGATTAAAAGTTATAATTATAATAGATTTAATGACTTTTATATTTGCATATTTAACATTGATAATTTTTGTTAAGATTCCAAAGTTGCAAATTTCTGATAAAAAAGAAAGCTTTATAAATGATTTTATATTAGGAATAAAATATCTACTTTCAATGAAGGATATTCTTGCTTTGATTTTCTTTATGGGATTTATAAATTTAGTCTACGGAATATACTCAACAGCTCTTGCTCCAATGGTTTTATTAAGAAATGGTAATAATGATTTTCAATTAGGAATAGTTACCAGTATGATTGGAATAGCAGGTCTTGTTGGAAGTATGCTCCTTAAATTTTTTCCAAAATTTAAAAATTATAGTGTGCTTTTAACAAATATAATGATTTTTTCTTTTGGAGTTTGTAATTTCTCTTTAGGTATAGGAAAAAATTATATAATTTGGATTCTAGGTATATTTTTAGGAAATATTTTAGTTCCATTACTTCTTGCAAATGTGGATTATTTAACAAGAGTAAGAATACCAATAGAACTACAAGGAAGAGTTTTTTCAGCTAGAAATACAATTCAATATTTATTTTTACCAGTTGGAATTTTTTTATCAGGAGTTTTGAATGATTTTATATTTTATCCAATTATAAAAGATAATTATTCATTAATGAAAAATTTATCTTTTTTAGGGAAAAATAATCGAGAACTTTCTATAGCCTTATTATATATTTTTATAGGATTTTTAGGAATAATAGGGTCTATAATTTTTAGAAATAGTAAAAATTTCAAAGAACTGGATAAAATTGATGTGTAGTTTTTAAATGAAATTTAAAATTTTATAGATTAATAATAGGAGGTGCTTATAACATTTTTGGTGAATTAAATGATAATTTTGTTATAAGCACTTTTTTACTAGGAGAAAATAAAATGATAAAACAAAAAAATTTTAAAATAAATAATATCCCTGCTGTTTTATGGGGAAATGAAAGTGAAAATATAATACTAGCAGTTCACGGAATGATGTCTAACAAAGCAGATGTTCCAATAGAAATATTAGCTAAAGTTTCTGAAAAGTATGGTTATCAAGTTTTAAGTTTTGATTTACCAAAACATGGAGAAAGAAAAAATGAAATTACTCCTCTGAATCCTGAAGTTTGTACAAAAGAGTTAAATGAGATTTATAACATACTCAAAGAAAAATGGAATACCATCTCTTTATTTACTAACAGTATAGGAACTTATTTTAGTCTTTTAGTCTATAAAGATAAAAAAATAGAGAAAGCATTTTTTTTATCTCCTCTTTTAGATATGAAAGAAGTTATTGAAAATATGATGTCAGCTTTTGGAATAACAGAGGAAAGATTAAAAATAGAAAAAGAAGTTGCCTTACCTATTGGAGAAACTTTATATTGGGATTATTATTCTTATGTTAAAAGAAATTCAGTAACTAAATGGGAAATAGAAACCTGTATTTTATGTGGAGAAAAAGATGAAATTTGTAATATAGAAACTACTAAAAAGTTTTCTAAAAAATTTAATTGCAAATTAGAAATTTTAAAAGATTCGGAGCATTATTTTTATAGAGAAGAACAATTAGAAAAATTAGAAGAAGAATTAAGTAATTTTTTGAAAGATAAAAAAACACATGAATAATTTTTATAAGCAGGAATTTTTCCTGCTATTTTTTAAATCCTAACTTTATTTCATATGAATTGAAAAAACCACAAAAATATGGTAAAATTTTATATTGTGGTTATTGTAGAAACAGCTGAAAAATCGGAGGAAAAAATGAAAATATACATTGCCCCCATGGCGGGAGTAACGGATTATACATTCAGAGGAATATTGGAAGAATTTAATCCGGATCTGGTATTTACAGAGATGGTAAGTGTAAATGCCATGGAGATGATGAACGAAAAAACTTTAACTAAGCTTTTGAGATTGAGAGATGGAGAAGCTGTACAAGTTTTTGGAAATGATATTGAAAAAATTGCAGCAAGTGCAAAATATCTTGAAGATAAAGGGGTACATCATATAGATATAAATGCAGGATGTCCTATGGCAAAAATAGTGAAAAATGGTTATGGTTCAGGACTTCTTGCAGACCCGGAACATATAAGAGCAATTCTTACTAGAGTAAGAGAAATTTTGAAACCTGAGACAAAACTTTCTATAAAAATAAGAGTTGGATTTAAAGGTGTAAAAGAATATGTAAAAATTGCCAAAATTGCTGAAGAGTGTGGCTGCTGCCATATTACAGTTCATGGAAGAACAAGAGAACAGATGTATACAGGAAAAGCTGACTGGAACACAATAAAAGAGGTGAAAGAGGCAGTATCTATTCCTGTTATAGGAAACGGAGATATTTTTACAGCAGAAGATGCTCTTGAAAGAGTAAGTCTTTCAGGAGTAGATGGAGTTATGCTTGCAAGAGGTATCTGTGGAAATCCATGGCTTATTAGAGATATCAGAGAGATTTTGGAATATGGAGAAGTAAGAACAAAAGTAACAGACAAAGAAAAAATAGATATGGCGATAAAACATATATTGAGAGCCAGAGAAGATAATGAAAGTGATAAATTTATTTATGAAATGAGAAAGCATATCTGTTGGTATCTAAAAGGTATCAGAGGCTCAGCAGAGGCAAAAAATACAATAAATAAATGTGATGATTATCGTGAAGTTGTAAGAATTTTAGAAGAGCTGAAAGGGAAAATTTAAGGAAGTGATATTTTGGTATTATTAGACGATACTCCTATGATGAAACAATACAATGAAATAAAAGCCGGATATATGGACAGCATTTTGTTTTACAGAATGGGAGATTTCTATGAGATGTTTTATGAAGATGCAAAAATAGCCTCAAAAGAGTTGGGACTTACTCTTACGAAGAGAAATAAAAAAACAGATGTTCCTTTAGCAGGAATACCATATCACTCAGCAGCTTCATATATAGCAAAACTTGTGGGCAGAGGATACAAGGTAGCAATATGTGAACAGGTAGAAGATCCTAAAACAGCAAAAGGGATTGTAAAAAGAGATGTAATAAGAGTAATCACTCCCGGAACTGTAATAGATACAGAATATCTTGATGAAAAAATAAATAACTATCTTATGGGAATAATTTTTGATGATAAGAAAGCTGCTGTTGCCTATGTTGATATTACAACAGGAGAGTTTAGAACAGGAGAGATAGAGGGAGAAAATCTTGGTTACAAACTTTTGGGGGAGATAAATAAAATTTCTCCAAAAGAGATTATAACTGATGATAAAGGATATTCTTTTCTTTCAAAAGAACTTGAAAACCACAGAATGAAAGACGGAATAAATCTTCATAAAGCTCCTGCTGTAAAAAATAGTGAAAAATATCTGACAGAATATTTTGGAATTCAATCTTTGGATAGTTTTGGAATAGGAGAAAAAGAGCTTGTAATAAAAATATCAAGCATGATACTTAAATATGTTGTGGATCTCCAAAAGGGAAAAGATATCCCTGTTACTAAAATAGTATACAGCAGCAGTGATGATATAATGGAGCTTAATCTTACAACACAAAAAAATCTTGATATCATTTCAAACTGGAAGGGAGAAAGTTCAAACGGAACTCTTCTTTGGGTGCTTGATTATTGTAAAAGCTCAATGGGAAGCCGTCTTCTAAAAAAAATAATTAAAAATCCTCTTCTTAACATTGAAAAGATTAAAAAAAGACAAAATGATATAGGATTTTTTATAGACGAGGTTCTTCTTCGTGAAGATATAAGAGAAAAGCTGAAAGATATTTATGATATAGAGAGAATTATTGGAAAGCTTGTTCTTGAAACAGTAAACGGAAGGGATCTTGTAGCACTTAAACAATCTATAAGAACAAGTCTTGAACTTTATAGAGTTCTTCAAGGAAATGAACTTTTTAAAATAGATGCAGAAAAACTAATAGAAGTTTATAATCTTATAGAAAAAATTATAGTGGACGAACCGCCTTTCTCAATAAGAGAGGGAGGAATTATAAAAGATAATTATAATTCTGAACTAGATGAGCTTCGTGATATATCCAATCATGGAAAAGACTATATTTTAAAAATAGAGAGTGAAGAGAGAGAAAAAACAGGAATAAAAGGACTTAAAATAAAATACAACAAAGTATTTGGTTACTTTATCGAAATTACGAAGGCAAACATGGACATGGTTCCTGATTACTATATAAGAAAGCAAACTCTTACAAATGCAGAAAGATATATTGTTCCTGAACTTAAAACATATGAGGAAAAAATTCTTAATGCTAAAACAAGAATAGAAACTCTTGAGTATTATCTTTTTAAAGAGCTTACAGGAGAGATAAAAAAATATAGAGAAACTCTTCAGGACTTAGGATATAAAATAGGATATCTTGATGTAATAACAAACTTTGCTCATGTAGCAATAAAAAATGGATATGTGAAACCAGAGATAACAGAGGATTTTTCACTGGAAATTTTAGGAGGAAGACATCCTATTATAGAAAAGCTTATTCCAGCAGGGGAGTTTGTAAAAAACAAAGTGCTTATGGATGATAATAAAAATTTTGTGATTTTGACAGGTCCTAATATGTCAGGAAAATCAACTTATATGAAACAGATAGCTCTTATAATTATAATGGCTCATATAGGTTCTTATGTTCCTGTAGATTATGCTAAAATAGGAATTGTAGACAGAATTTTTACAAGAATAGGTGCAAGTGATGACCTTATGACAGGACAGTCAACATTTATGCTTGAGATGAGTGAAGTGGCAAATATTTTAAACAGTGCTACATCAAAATCATTTATAATTCTTGATGAGATTGGAAGAGGAACATCAACATTTGACGGAATATCTATTGCCACAGCAATATCTGAATATATTCATGATAATATAAAAGCAAAAACAATATTTGCCACTCACTATCATGAACTTACACAGCTTGGAGAAAAACTTGAAAGAGCTGAAAATTATAGAATTGAAGTGGAAGAAAATAACAATGAGATAAAATTTTTGAGAGAGATAGTAAAAGGGGGAGCAGATAAGTCTTACGGAATAGAGGTTGCAAGACTTGCAGGACTTCCTAAAGAGATACTTTTAAATTCTAAAAAAATATTAAAGGTATTGGAACAGAGAAAAAATATCATAGAAAAAAAATTCGGCGGAGAGCAGATGATGCTTTTTGCACAGCCTGTATATGAAGAGCCAAAACATATAGAGCCTGTTACAGAGGAGGAAAAAATTTCAAAAGAGGAAGAACTTACTTTAAAACTTCTTCGTGAAATAGATATCAATACCCTTACCCCTATGGAAGCTATGATAAAACTTAACGAGCTTAAAAAAATATTAAATTAGGAGGCAGTATGAAAAAGAAAATATTGTACCCTGTGTTGTTTGCAGCAGTTGTTGTATTGGGATACCTTAATTATTTCAGAGAAGAGCCGGGAATAAAAAAAGTAGAAGAGGTAGTAGAAACTACGAATATTGCATATGAAACATCAGGTTATTATATAGAAGCCCAAAAACAGTTTGATGATTTGAAAACTAATGACACAGCTTTTGAAAAAGCCAGTGCAAAGTTTAAAGATATGGTTCTTACAGGGGACAATGTTCTTTTAAATTCTGCCAGAAATCTTTTCTTAAAAAATAATATTGTGGGAAAAATCAGTAATGAGTGGGAGTTTTTTGCTGATAAATTAGATTATGATCAACTTAAAGATGCTCTTACTTCTGATACAGGAGTTGAAGCTGTAAATAAGATTGAAAATCTAAAAATAAAAGGTAAAAAATTTAAAACAAACAGTAAATTTGATTTTGTAGAACTTGAGAATGATGTAGAAATCTACAATGGTGATACAGAATTATTTGGAGATATCGGAAAATACAGCAACAAAGATAAAATAATGACTCTTGAAAAAAATGGAAGTTTTAAGTCTAAAGATAAAGAGGGAAATGAAGTTTCGGGAGTTTTTAATAAAGGAAAATTTGATTCAAATAAAAAAATGCTGGAACTTTTTGATAATTTTACAATAAATTATAACGGAATTGCTCTTAATGGGACAGAAATGTGGTATAATGATTTGACTAAGGGATTTACAATTCCAAACAACCCCATTATAAATGTGGGAGGATATAAAATTATTTCAAAAGAGATAAAAAATCCTGACGGAGATGATATAATTGATATTGTAGGAAGAATAGAAGGAAGCAATGGAGATATATCATTTGTAGGGGACAGAGGAATATATAACTCTGCTGAGAAAAAACTTTATGTTAATGGAAATATTGTAATAACATCAAAGGCAGGGGAAAGAGTTGAAGCTGACAAAATGGAATATGATACAGTTACAAAAAATGCAGAATTTTTTGGTAAAGAGGGAAGAGTCATATATACATTTAATGACAGAAAAGCTGCAGCTAAAAAATTTGTGTATAACTCTGATAAGAAAATAGTTTATTTGGATAAAGGGTATACTTATGAAGATAACCTGTATAAAAGTACAGGAGAAAAAATGGTATATAACAGCAGTACAGGAGATGGGGAAATCTTCTTTGGAAATGTTGTAACTAAAGAGAAAAATGAGAAAGCTAAAGGGGACAGAATAGTTTTCAACAGCAAAAAAAGAGATTATACAGTGTATGACAATGCTGAGGTAAATAACGGACAGTATCTTTTCAAGAGCAGTAAACTTGATTACCTTAACAGTACAGGATTTGCTCATCTTCTTGAACCTTTTACAATAACAAATCTAAAAGATAAAAGTGTTATAAAGGGAAATAAGGGAGAATACAATATTCAAACAGGAGATTTTGTAAGCAACGAAAAAGTTTCTTATATAAAAGGAGTTGAAGGCGTAACTGGAGATGACTTTGTTTATAATACAAATACAGAAAAAGGTAAGATAACAAAAAATGTTGTATATAATAATAAAGATAAAAATCTTACTCTTACAGCTGACACAGGAAATTTCCAAAAAGATAAATTTGTAGAGCTTGAAAATAATCTAAAGATTACTACATCAAAAGAGGAAATATTTGCCCAAAAAGGAAGATATAATCTTGTAACAGATAAAATAAATATACCGGGACTTATTAATTTCAATACAAAAGATAAGAAAACAGTTGGAACAATATACGATGGAATATTTGATACTAAAGAGAATATTTTTACAGGAAAAAATCTTGAAACAACAACAGATAAAAATGAAACAATAAAAAGCAGAAATGCTAAGTATTATATGGATAAAAATCTGCTTAGCTTAACAGGAAATGTAAAAATATCTGACAGCAATTCAGTTATAACAAGTGAAGATATGGACTATAACACAAAAACAAAAACAGCTGTGAGTAATGTACCTTTCAAACTTATTTATGATAAATCATTTATTGTAACAGGAAACGAAGGAAAAGCAGATATGCTTACAGAAAAGCTTACAGGAAAAAATGTAAAAATTGTATCAGATAAAAATCAAGAGTTTAGATCAGACAGAATTGACGGAGATATGAAAGAGATGAGATTTGATTTCATAGGAAACGCCAAAGGAAAGATGATTGATAAAGATGAAAAAACAGGAGAGGTTATTCCTGTAACATATACAGGAGATTATGTAAGAGTATATTTCGAAAAAGAGAAAAATACTTATAAGGCTTCAAGAATAGAAGGAAGAGATAACAGTATTCTTACAAGAGGAACTCAAAAGATATACTCAGATTATTTAGAAGCAGATCTTGACAGAAATATTGTTTATGCAGGAAAAAATAATAAAATAGTTTCAAATGATGAAAATGGAAAAACTGTTATAACAGGAGAAATTCTTAACGGAGATACAGCTAAAAATATACTTCAGGCAAGTGGAGATGTGTTTATAGAGAACACAGATAAGACTGGAAAAGTTACTACTCTTAAAGGGCAGGAAGGAATTTTAGATAATAATACAAATACAATAGAGATGATAAAAGAGGTAACAGCTGAAAATGATCAGATGATACTTAATGCTGACAGAGCTGTATATAATAAAAATACCAATAAAGTAAATGCTTCAGGAAAAGTATTAGTAAATTATAAAGTTTAATAAGGAGAATCTTATGATAAGTATAGAAGCTCAAAATCTATGCAAAAGCTATAAGAAAAGACAGGTAGTCAAAAATGTGAGCCTTAAGGTAAATAAAGGTGAGATAGTGGGACTTCTTGGGCCAAATGGAGCAGGAAAAACTACAACATTTTATATGATAACAGGAATAATAAAACCTGACAGCGGAAAAGTATACTGCAGTGAAAAAGAGATAACATCTTATCCTATGTATAAGAGGGCAAATCTTGGTATAGGATATCTTGCACAAGAGCCGTCAGTATTTAGAAATCTTACTGTTGAAGATAATATTTATGCAATATTAGAAATGAAAAATATGCCAAAGGAACAGCAGGATAAAGAGGTTGAGCAGCTTCTTAAAGAGTTTAAGCTGACTCATGTGGCAAAATCTTATGGATATTCTCTTTCAGGGGGAGAGAGAAGAAGAGTTGAAATAGCAAGAACAATTGCAAACAACCCTGATTTTATTCTTCTTGATGAACCTTTTGCAGGAGTTGACCCAATAGCTGTTGAAGATATTCAGGATATTATAAAATATCTAAAAGAAAGAGGATTGGGAATACTAATCACAGATCATAGTGTAAGAGAAACTCTTAAAATTACAGAAAGAGCCTATATTATGGCGGAGGGACAAGTTCTTATAAGCGGAACTCCTGAAGAGATAGCCCAAAATGAACTTGCTAAGAAAGTATATCTTGGAGAAAATTTCAAATTAGATTAAAAAATAAATTAATAAATTGATGAAAATATATAATGGAGGAAAAATGTTAACAGGTAACGAGGTAAGAGCAAAATTTATAGAATTCTTTGAAAGCAAGAATCACAAACACTTTGAAAGTGCATCTTTAATTCCAGATGATCAAACACTTCTTTTAACAGTTGCAGGTATGGTTCCTTTTAAACCATATTTCTTAGGACAAAAAGAAGCACCTACTCCAAGAGTAACTACATTCCAAAAATGTATCAGAACAAATGACCTTGAAAATGTAGGAAGAACAGCAAGACACCATACATTCTTTGAAATGCTTGGAAACTTCTCATTTGGAGATTACTTTAAAAAAGAATCAATTAAATGGTCTTATGAGTTTATAACAGAAGTATTAAAACTTGAAAAAGACAGATTATGGGTAACTGTATTTGAAACAGATGATGAAGCAGAAGAACTTTGGGTATCAGAATGTAATTTCCCTAGAGAAAGAATTGTAAGATTTGGTGAAGAGGATAACTGGTGGGCAGCAGGACCAACAGGTTCTTGTGGACCATGTTCAGAAATATATGTTGACCTTGGAGTAAAATTCGGGGGAGATGAAAATTCAAGACTTGGTGATGAAGGAACAGACAACCGTTTCATAGAAATTTGGAACCTAGTATTCACTGAATGGAACAGAATGGAAGACGGACACCTTGAACCTCTTCCTAAGAAAAACATAGATACAGGAGCAGGACTTGAAAGAATAACTGCTGTTGTACAAGGTAAGGCAAACAACTTTGAAACAGACCTTATTTTCCCTATTATAGAAGAAATGGGAAGAATATCTGGAGCAAAATATGGTGAAGATCCTAAAAAAGATTTCTCACTTAAAGTAATTGCAGACCACTCAAGAGCTGTAACATTTTTAGTAAATGATGGAGTAATCCCTTCAAATGAAGGAAGAGGGTATGTTCTTAGAAGAATTTTAAGAAGAGCTATAAGACATGGAAGACTTCTTGGTGTAAATGATCTTTTCCTTTATAAAATTGTTGATACAATAGTTGAGCTTATGAAAGGAGCTTACCCAGATCTTGTTGAAAATGTAAAACACATTAAAAAAGTAATCAAAATTGAAGAGGAAAAATTCTCTAATACACTTGATTCAGGAATCCAACAAGTAATGGCAGCTATTGAAGAAGCTAAGAAAAATGGAGAGGGAAGACTTACAGGAGAAGTTACTTTCAAACTTTATGATACATACGGATTCCCTTATGAACTTACAGAAGAGATTTGTGAAGAAAATGGAATTTTAATCTACAAAAATGAATTTGATCAAAAAATGGAAGAGCAAAAAGAGAAAGCAAGAAATTCAAGAGAGGTTGTAATGGAAAAAGGACAAGATGCCTTTATTGAAGCTTTCTTTGATGAACATGGAAAAACTGAATTTACAGGATATACAAGCTCAGAAGAAACAGCAAAAATCCTTCATGTATCTAAACTTGATGAAGAGGGAATGTACATGATAATCACAGACAGAACTCCATTCTATGCAGAATCAGGAGGACAACAAGCTGATAATGGTGTAATAGAAGGAAATGGAGCTTTAGGACAGGTTGTAGATGTACAAAAACAAAAAAATATCTTTATGCACACAGTAAAAGTTTTAAACGGAGTTCACAACTTCTTAGAGGGGACAGAGGTTAAACTTAGTGTAAACAGAAGCAGAAGAGATGCAATATCTAAAAACCACAGTGCAACTCACCTTCTTCAAAAAGCACTTAGAGAAATTTTAGGAACTCATGTACAACAAGCAGGATCACTTGTAGCACCTGACAGATTAAGATTTGACTTTAACCACTATGAAGCAATGACAGAAGAAGAGCTTGAAAAAGTTGAAAGACTTGTTAATGCTAAAATAGCAGAAGCACTTCCAGCTGATATAAAACTTATGTCTATGGATGAAGCTAAGAAAACAGGAGCTATGGCTCTTTTCGGAGATAAATATGAAAGTGTTGTAAGAGTAGTATCATTTGGAGATTTCTCAACAGAGCTTTGTGGAGGAATCCATGTATCAAATGTTTCTCAAATAGGACTTTTCAAAATAGTTTCTGAAACAGGAGTTGCAGCAGGAGTAAGAAGAATAGAGGCTAAAACAGGTTTCCATGCTTATGAAGTTGTAAAAGAGATGGAAAGAACAATTAAAAATGTGGCTGACAGCTTAAAAACTGATGTAAATAAAGTAGAAGAAAAAGCTGAAAAAAATGCTGAAGATTTAAGAGCTGCTCTTAAAGAGATAGAAGAACTTAAATCTAAAATAGCAGGATTTGAAGCAGGAAATCTTTTTGAACAAGCAGAAGAAATAAACGGAGTAAAAGTTCTTGTAAAAGGATTTGAAAATAAAGAAAGTGACTCTTTAAGAGAGATTGTTGATAAAGCTAAAGATAAACTTGGAAGCTGTATAGTTGTTCTTGGAGCAAACAACGGAAAAGCAATATTTACAGTTGGAGTAACTAAAGATCTTACTTCTAAAATAAAAGCCGGAGAGATAGTAAAAGAACTTGCAGTAATTGCAGGAGGAAACGGTGGAGGAAGACCTGATTTTGCTCAAGCAGGAGGAAAAGAAGGTTCTAAAGTTATGGAAGCTCTTGAAACTGTAAAAAAATCTATCAGAGAAAAATTATAGTATCTCTCTGAATATTAAGA
This sequence comes from Fusobacterium sp., assembly GCA_019416865.1. Classification (GTDB taxonomy): domain Bacteria; phylum Fusobacteriota; class Fusobacteriia; order Fusobacteriales; family Fusobacteriaceae; genus Fusobacterium_B. Next base: position 19,579 of record DXWL01000022.1, on the reverse strand, counting down.
GGTTTTAATTATGTATAAAAAATATATATCTCTGGATATAGGAGATGTAAGAATAGGAGTAGCCAGATCAGACATAATGGGTCTGGTTGCCACTCCTCTTGAAGTGATAGACAGAAGAAAAGTAAAATCAGTAAAGAGGATAGCAGAGATTTTAAATGAAAATAACACAAAATCTCTAGTGGTAGGAATACCTAAGAGTTTAGACGGGACAGAAAAAAGACAGGCAGAAAAAGTGAGAGAATATATAGAGAAGCTGAAAAAAAACATTGAGGGGCTTGAAATTTTTGAGGTAGATGAAAGACTTACAACAGTATCAGCCGACAGGATGCTTACAGATGGCGGAAAAAAAGGAGCTATTGAAAAAAGAAAAGTTGTTGATAAAATAGCTGCTGCCATTATTCTTCAGACTTTTCTGGATTCTAAAAAGTAGAGGTATTGGAGGAGATATGAAAAAATTGTGGATAAGATTGCTGCTGGTAATTGCAATACTGGCAGGAGCTGTATGGCTGATAATGAAAGAGCCGGTAAAACTTGGTCTTGACCTTAAAGGTGGAGTATATGCTGTGCTTGAGGCAACTCCTGAGGACGGAGGAACTGAGATAGATGATGAAACAATGAACTCTCTTATTGAAGTCCTTGACAGAAGAATAAATGGAATCGGAGTAGCAGAATCAGTAGTACAGAAAGCTGGAAGCAACAGAGTAATTATAGAGCTTCCTGGAATAAGTGATACAACAGAAGCTATTAATATGATAGGAAAAACAGCTCTTCTTGAATTTAAAATAATGGATGAGCATGGAAACCTTGGACCTACTCTTTTAACAGGAGGAGCTCTTAAAAAAGCTCAAGTAGGATATGGAAATCTTGGAGAACCTCAGATAAACTTTGAAATGAAGCCCGAGGGAGCAATAGAGTTTGCAAGAATTACAAGAGAGAATGTTGGAAAACAACTGGCAATAGTTCTTGATGGAAAAGTGCAGACAGCACCTGTTATAAGAACAGAGATTCCTGGAGGAACAGGAAGCATAAGCGGAAACTATACAGTTGAAGAAGCTAAGAGAACAGCTACACTTTTAAATTCAGGAGCACTTCCTATAAAAGCAGAAATCATTGAAACAAGAACAGTGGGAGCTTCTCTTGGAGATGAATCTATCGCTGCAAGTATGGTTGCAGGAAAAGTTGCTATGGTTCTGATTGGAGTATTCATGCTTATATTCTACAGATTCCCTGGAATTGTTGCAGATATAGCTCTTGTTTGTTTTGGTATAATAACTTTTGCTTTACTGCAGTTTATAGGAGCAACTTTAACTCTTCCTGGAATAGCAGGACTTATTCTTTCAGCAGGAATGGCAGTTGACGCCAATGTTATTATCTTTGAAAGAATAAAAGAGGAGCTTGGATTTGGAAATACAATAAGAGGAGCTATAAATGCAGGATTTAGTAAAGGATTTGTAGCGATATTTGACTCAAACTTAACAACTCTTATTATCACAGGAATATTATTTATATTTGGAACAGGACCGGTAAAAGGATTTGCAGTTACTCTTACAATAGGAACACTTGCTTCAATGTTTACAGCAATCGTTATGACAAAAGTGCTTCTTATGGTATTCGTGGAAGTATTCCACATATCTAATCCTAAGTTATTTGGTGTAAGGGGGAGATAAAAGATGGATATGCAGATTCGTATAATAAAAAACAGTAAAAGATGGATAACACTTTCTTTAATAGTAATAATAATTTCCCTTGCAGGACTTTTTACAAAAGGACTTAATTACGGAATAGATTTTTCTGGAGGAAGTATGTTCCAGATAAAATTTGAAGAGCCTGTTACACTTAAGAAACTTAATCCTATTCTTGATAAAGTGGCAGAAGAAGTGCCTCAATTCAGTCCAAACAGCAGAAAGGTACAAATTTCTGAAGGAAATAATGTAATCATAAGAACACAAGAAATTTCAGAAGCTCAAAAAATAGAATTTCTTGATGAACTAAAAGAAGCTGGAAAATATGAGATTACAAGAGAGGATAAAGTAGGAGCAAGTGTAGGAGCAGAACTGAAAAAATCAGCAATACTGGCTTTAGTAATTGGAGCAGTAATGATAGTTGCTTATATTACAATGAGATTTGAATTTAGATTTGCAATAGCAGCTATAATGGCCCTTGTACATGATATTATAATTGCTGTAGGAGGAATTGCTCTTCTTGGGTATGAAATAGATACAGCATTTATAGCAGCGGTTCTGACAATACTTGGATATTCTATAAATGATACAATAGTTGTATTTGACAGGATAAGGGAAACACTTAAGAGAAAAAGTGATTTGACATTTGGAGAACTTCTTGATAAGAGTATCAACCAAGTAATAATCAGATCAATAAATACATCTGTTACAACACTTCTTGCTGTACTGGCAGTTCTTATTTTTGGAGGAGACAGTTTGAGAACATTTATAACAACTCTTCTTATAGGAATACTTGCTGGAACATATTCATCAATATTTATTGCCACTCCTCTTATCTATCTTTTTGAGAAAGACAGAGATGGAAAAGTTGATCACAGTAAATATCTTGAGAGTGAAGATAATACAGATAAACATGAAAAAATAGTAGTTTAAGAGCATAGAGAGCCCGATTCAAAACATAGACCATATCTTATTTTGAGTCAGGCTCTTATGTGCTATTTTATATGGAGGCCATAAAATGAGAGCATGGGCAGAGGTAAATGTCGATAATTTTATTTACAACATGAAAAAAATACAGGAAAAATCAAAAGGAAGAAAAGTTATTGCAGTAGTGAAGGCAGATTCTTATGGAATGGGTGCTATAAAACTTTCTCGTGAACTAAAAGAAAGATGTGAAATAGAATTTTTTGCAGTGGCAGCCTTAAAAGAAGCAATTGAACTTAGGGAAAACGGAATAAATGATAAAATTCTTATTTTAGGCGGAGTTTTTGATGAGGAATTAAAAGAAGTTGAAAAATACGGATTTCACCTTGCTCTTACATCTCTTAGACAGCTTAAGATTATCCATGAAAATTCTTTAAACATCCAGTGCCATTTAAAACTTGAAACAGGAATGGGAAGAGTTGGTTTTGGAAGCAGGGAACTGGAAGAGTTAAAAAAATATGTAAAAGATAATAATGTAAAGAATATAATAGGTGTGTATACTCACCTTTCTGTATCTGATGAAGCAGGAGAAGACAACAGAAAATATACTGAAAAACAGATAGAAAAATTTAACAGTTTTGAAGGTATAGATACTATTGAGTACAGACACATATTAAACAGCGGTGGAATTTTAAACTATGCTGGAATGGATAATGGAAATTATGTTAGAGCAGGAATAATTCAATATGGTGTCTGCAGTGGAAAAAATATTGAAGGATTTAAAAGCGTGTTTACTTTTAAAAGCAGAATTCTGTTTTTAAAAACTCTTGAAGACGATAAAGATATATCTTACGGAAGAACAGCACATCTAAAAAAAGGAACAGTTCTTGCAACAGTTGCAGCAGGATATGCTGACGGTTTCAGAAGAGAGATTTCAAATAAAGGAACAGTAACAATTCATGGAGTTGAGTGTTTTGTAAGAGGAAAAGTTTGTATGGATATGTTTATGGCAGAAATTCCAGAAGAGCTTAAGGATAAAGTACATGAAGGAGATGAAGTAATCCTTTATGGAGAAAATATTGCAGAACAGGCAAAACTTATGAATCTTTCAATATATGAACTGTTTACAGGAATAGGAAAAAGAGTGGATAGAGTCTACATAGGAAATAAATAATTGAATGAAAGGAATGATATGGGACAAGTAATATTATTAAAAGGAAAAGAGAAAAAAATTGAAAATTTTTATCCCAATGTATTTAAGGATGAAGTAAAATCTATAATTGGAGAGATAAAAAACGGAGAGATTGCAGATGTTTTAAGAGATGATATGAAATTTGTAGGAAGAGGATATGTTACAGAAGGAACATCAGCTCTTGTAAGAGTTCTTACTACAGAGGACAGACCTATAAACAAAGAATTTATATATGAAAAAATAAAAACAGCATACGATAAAAGAAAACATCTTGCAGAAGAAACAAACTGTACAAGAGTATTTTTTTCTGAAGCAGATGGTATTCCAGGACTTGTAATTGATAAATTTGATAAATACATATCTATTCAATTCAGAAATTCAGGGGTTGAAAGTTTTAGACAGGAAATAATAAATGCTGTAAAAAAATATATGAAACCAAAAGGAATATATGAAAGAAGCGATGTAGAAAACAGAGTTCATGAGGGAGTAGAAGAGAAAACAGGAATTATTTATGGAGAGATTCCTTCTGAAATAATCATGGAAGATAATGGACTTAAATATATAATTGATATTGCTAATGGACAGAAAACAGGATTTTTCTTAGATCAAAGGGATTCAAGAAAATTTATAAGACCATATCTAAATGAAAAGACAAAATTTCTTGATGTATTTTCTTCAAGCGGAGGTTTCTCAATGGCAGCTCTTAAAGAGAATTGTGAGAAAGTAACAGCTATTGATAAAGAACCTTATGCTCTTGAACTTTGCAGAAGAAACTATGAACTTAATGAATATACAAATAAGTTTGAAACTTTAGAGGGAGATGCTTTTCTGCTTCTGAAAACTCTTGTAGGAAGAGGAGAAAAATATGATGTAATCACTCTTGACCCTCCATCACTTATAAAGAGAAAAACTGATATCAGAAAGGGAAGAGATTTTTTCTTTGATCTTTGCGACAGCAGTTTTAAACTTCTTGAAAAAGGAGGAATTTTAGGAGTTATTACTTGTGCATATCATATGAGTCTTCAGGATTTAATAGAGGTAACAAGAATGGCAGCTTCAAATAATGGAAAAATGGTACAGGTAATAGGAATAAATTATCAGCCAGAAGATCATCCTTGGATTCTTCATATACCAGAAACTCTTTATTTAAAAGCATTGTGGGTAAAAGTAGTATAGGAGGAGCAGAATGTATTTAGATATAATAGTTGCAGCAATAATAATTATTTCAATAATTTTTGGAATAAAAAATGGTGTTATAGTTGAATTTATATCAACATTTGGAGTTGTAATAAACTTTGTAATCACTCAAAAGGTAACTCCTATGGTATTAAAATACATAGAAAAATATCTTGGTTCAAACTATACTTATGCTTATGTAATAACATTTGTATTAGTTTTTATAGTATTTAGTATATTTATCCACATTCTGAATATAATTCTTAAAAAACAGAGTGTATTTTTTATAAGCAGAATATTGGGAGGAACAATAAGCCTTGTGAAAGGTATAATTATAAGTGCTTTAGTTCTTTTAATATTCAATGTAACAGCAGAAACTTTTCCTAAAATAAAAGTTTATGGAAGAGGAAGTGTAACAAATGAATATTTTTTAAGAGTTTCCAGAAATGCAGATCAGTATATACCAGAATTTTTTAAAGAAAAATTAAAAACAGTGAGAGATAACAAAACTATAGATAAATATATAGATAAACTATTCTAGGAGAGATTTATGAAAATAATAAACAGATATATACTTTCAGAATCAAAACTTCCAATATGTTTTGGAATATCTCTTTTTACATTTATATTTTTGATTGAAATAATTGTTTCCATGATGGAGAGTATTATTATAAAAGGGATATCCCTTATAGATGTAATAAGAATGTTGTCATTTTATCTTCCTATGATACTTTCTCAAACAATACCTATGGGAATGTTTTTGGGTATTATGATAACTTTTGGAAAATTTACAAAAAACAGTGAATCAACAGCCATGAGTTCAATAGGACTTTCTCTTAAGGATATGATAAAACCTGTTGCTGTTATGGGTGTTATTACAACAATATTTATATTCTTTCTTCAAGAAAGTATAATTCCAAGATCTTTCAATAAACTTCAACAGCTGACAGTAAAGTTAGCTTATGAAAATCCTGTGTTTCAGTTAAAGGATAAGGTGCTTATTGATGAGATGTCAGATTACAAACTTTATATTGATAAGATAGATCCTAAAACTAAAAATGCTAAAAATGTTCTTATTTTTATAAATGAAGATGATGTAAAATACCCTACTCTTGTTTTAGGGGAAACTGCACATTGGCAGGATGCTGCTATGATAATAGATAATGTAGATTTTTATAGATTCAATAAAGAGGGAAAAGAAAATTTAAGAGGACATTTTGAAGAGAGAAAAATTCCTTTAAGTTCATATTTTCAAAGTGTAGAGATGCAGGTTGATGATATTGAAGGAATGGGAATTTCTCAATTAGTAGCACAGATGAAAGGAAAAGAAAAAGCTGAAAAAATACCTTTCATAGTGGAAATAAATAAAAAACTTGCAATTCCTCTTTCAACAATAATGCTTTCAGTACTTGGAATTCTTATGTCGGTAGGACATCACAGAAGCGGAAAAGGTGTCAATTATGGATTTGGAATAGGTGTAATATTTATTTATATAGTTCTTTTAAATATTGGAATGGTCATGTCTTATAGGGGAAAAATAAATCCTTATGTTGGAATATGGCTGCCAAATGTTCTTCTGTATATATTTACAGCAGTAATGTATAAGAAAAAGATAAGGTTGGTGTAAGATGAAAATAAAAAAATTAGATTTATATATCAGCAAAAATTTTATAAAAGCATTTTTACTAAGCCTTATTGCATTTATAAATATATTTATTCTGAGCCAACTTTTTAAAGTTTTCAGATATGTGGCAGATGGAAGAATGACAACAAGTGAGGGGTTTTCCTATGTTTTTAATATGCTTCCTGAAATAATTTTAAATGTAACACCTCTTGCAGTTCTTTTAGGTTCACTTATGACAATAAATAAAATGGCTTCAAACCTTGAAGTAATATCTCTTAAAACGGCTGGAATAAGTTTTAGAAGAATAATACTTTTTCCTATAATAATATCATTTTTTATTTCAATAGGAGCATTTATTATAAACGGAACTTTATATCCTTTATCAGAAAAGAGAATAAGAGAGCTTAAAGGTAATGAGATTTCTAAGGTGCTTCCTAAAGAAAAAAGAAATGGATTTTTAAGGGACAGCCAAAATAATATCTATATTATGGGATATATAAATACAGAAAAACAGACAGCAGAAAATATAGAACTTATAAAACTTAATAAGAACTTTGATGAAATAGAAAAAGTAATAATAGCTGAAAAAGGAAGATACAACAAAGCAGAAAAAAAATGGAAATTTGAGAATGTTATTATAAATAATATAAAAAATAAAACATCTGAAGAGCATTCTTCTTATGAAAGTGAAGAATATAAAGAGCCTCCTGAAAATTTTGTTACTCTTTCAATAGATCCAAGACTTCTTACAACTAAGGAGCTGAAAAAAGAGATTAAAGATTTAAGAATAACAGGGGGAGATATAAGAGATGCTATGATGGAGCTTGGAAAAAGATATTCCTTCCCATTTGCAAGTTTTATAATATCTTTTCTTGGGCTTTCTTTGGGAAGCAGATATGTAAGAGGAAATTCTGCTATGAGTATTGTTACTTGTATGGTGCTGGGGTATGGGTATTATATAATTCAAGCTTCCTTTGAATCATTGGGAAAAAATAGCCTTATGAATCCTTTTGTAAGCGGATGGCTGCCAAATATAATTTTCCTTGCAATAGGAATATATTTTGTAAACAAGGCTGAATATTAAAATTACTGGGAGGAATATGAGTATACAGATTGAAAAATTAAAGAACGGAATCCCTGTTCTTATGGATAAAATAGAGGGAATAAACAGTGTAACTTTTGGAATTTTTGTAAAAACAGGAGCAAAAAATGAGCTTCCGGGAGAAGAGGGGATATCTCACCTTCTTGAGCATATGATGTTTAAAGGAACAAAAACTAAAAGTGCCAAAGATATTTCTGAAATAATAGATAATGAGGGTGGAATAATAAACGCCTATACAGGAAAGGAAAACACTGTTTATTATGTTCAGATGCTTTCTAACAGATTGAAACAGGGAATAGAGATTCTTACAGATATGTTTCTAAACTCAACTTTTTCAGAGGAAAATCTTGAAAAAGAAAAAGGAGTTGTAATAGAAGAGATAAGAATGTATGAAGATATTCCTGAAGAAACAGTGCATGATCAAAATACAGCTCTTGTAATTGACGGTGTTCAAGGAAATATTATTCTTGGAACTGAGAAAAGTTTGAGAGGAATAACGAGAGATAAACTTGTAAACTATTTTAAAGATCAATACAGAGTAGGAAATATTGTTATTTCAATAGCTGGAAATTTTGAATATGAGGATATTAAGGATATTTTAAATAATGGGCTGGGAACTCTTGAAAAAGTAGAGCCAAAGAGAAAATATAATGGTTCAATGAAGATAAAGAGCATGGAAAACAGAATAAAAAAAGATACCAATCAAATTCACCTGTGTTTCAATACAAAGGGGTGTGCTCTTACAAGCGACAACAGATATGAAGTGGCTATAATTTCCAATACTCTTGGAGGAAATATGAGTTCAAGACTGTTCCAAAAAATAAGAGAGGACAGAGGACTTGCTTATTCAGTGTTCAGCTACACATCTTCTTTTGAAGAGGGAGGACTTTTTACAGTGTATGCAGGAACAACTAAAAAAGATTATGAAGAAGTAATAAGAATAATAGAAAATGAGTTTGAAGATATAAGAGAAAACGGAATAACAGAGTATGAACTTCAAAAATCTAAAAATCAATTTTTAAGTGCTGTTACTTTCGGATTGGAAAGCAGTAAGGGAAGAATGAACAGAATGGCAAACTCTTATCTGCTTTATAATGAAATAATAAGTCTTGATGAAATTTTAAAACAGATTGAAAGAATTACTGTGGAGGATATAAAAAGAACTGCACAGGAGATGTTTGATAAAAAATATTATTCAAAGACAATACTTGGAAATTTTGAAAACAGCGAAGAGAATATAGAGGAGAATTAGAATGGAAAAAGTAACAGTAAAAGTAATTTTAGATAAAGGTGTAACAAAACCAATGTATATGACAGAGGGAGCAGCAGGAATGGATGTAAGAGCAAATATAACAGAACCTGTTACTCTTGGAAGTCTTGAAAGAAAACTTATTCCTACAGGAATAAAAATGGAGATACCTATGGGATATGAGGTACAAGTAAGACCAAGAAGCGGACTTGCTTTAAAACATGGAATCTCTATGGCAAACACTCCTGGAACAATTGATAGCGACTATCGTGGTGAAATTGGTGTAATTATGATAAATCTTAGTAAAGATGAATATACAGTTGAGCCAGGAGAAAGAATAGCACAGCTTGTATTAAGTAAAGTATATCAAATGGATCTTGTTGAGGCTGAAGAACTTTCTGACAGTGAAAGAAGCAGCGGAGGATTCGGGCATACAGGAAAATAAAACTAAGGAGCAGATATGCTGGATAAAAGAGATATTACCATAGCCTTAAAAAAAATAAAAAAGATGGATCATGCTTTGATACTGAAAATTCTCCTTATAATAGGAATGAGTCTTACAGCAGTGTATACGGCTACATCACACAGAACAATGTCATATTTTAAAAAAGAGATAATTTGGACTTGTTTAGGAATTTCTGTATATTTTGTTGTGTCATTTATAGATTATAGAAAGTATGCAAAGTATTACAGATTTATTTATGCAGTAAATATTTTAATGCTTCTTGCAGTTTATATCTTTGGAGATGAGGCCAAAGGAGCAAAAAGATGGATAGATTTGGGCGTAATAAGTGTACAGCCTTCTGAGTTTGCAAAACTTTTTTTGGTGCTTACATTTGCAGAAGTTCTTATAATAGATTATGGAAAAAGTTTCAGAGGATTAAAGGATATGTTTGTTTCAGGACTGCATATACTTCCGATATTTCTTTTGGTATTAAATCAGCCTGATTTGGGAACTTCTCTTGTGCTTATTTTCATATATTTTGTTATGATATTTGTTCATGGAATAGACTGGAAAACAATATGGCAGATAGCTATTATGGGAGCAGCAAGTATTCCGGCAGCATATTTTTTTGTTTTAAAAGATTATCAAAGAACAAGAATACAAACTTTTTTGAATCCAGAAGCTGATCTTATGAATAGTGGTTGGAATGTGGTACAGTCAAAAATAGCCATAGGTTCTGGAGGAATATTTGGAAAAGGATTCATGCAGAGTACTCAGAGCAAACTTAGATTTCTTCCTGAATCACACACGGACTTTATAGGCTCTGTTTTTCTTGAAGAGAGAGGTTTTGTGGGAGGAGTTCTTTTGATAGTATTATATCTTGCTCTTATAATGAATATAATAAAAATAGGAGATTCATCAGAGGATAGATATGGAAAACTTATCTGCTATGGAATAGCAAGTATATTTTTCTTTCATGTGGTAATAAATGTTGGAATGATAATGGGAGTTATGCCTGTTACAGGACTGCCTCTTCTTTTTATGAGCTATGGAGGAAGTTCTTTTGTTTTTGGTTTTTTAATGCTGGGAATTGTTCACAGTGTAAAAATACATAAATTTTAGAGGGAAAAATGAAATATATAATAGATAAAGAAGATGAAGGGGTAAGACTGGACAGATATCTTAGAAAAAAATTGAAGTCAACACCTCTTACAGAGATTTTCAAAGCTATGAGAATTGGAAAGATAAAAGTAAATAATAAAAAGAAAAAAGAAAATTATCGTCTGGAAGAGGGAGATAAAGTTTTTATAGGTCTTGAAACTGATGAAGAAAAAAATATTCAGGAAGAACCTTTTGTAAAACTTTCTCCAGCTGAAAAAGAAGAACTTAAAAAAGGGATAGTTTTTGAAAATGATGATCTTATAATTTTTAACAAGAAAAAAGATGTGGTTATGCATAAGGGAAGCGGATATGAATATGGTATTTCTGAAATGTTTAAATCATATTTTAAAAATAACAGTTTTAATTTTGTAAACAGAATTGACAGAAAAACTTCAGGGCTTGTTATTGGAGCAAAAAATAAGATATCTACAAGAGTTCTTACAGAAGAGATAAGAGAAAATAATATAAAGAAAAAATACTATGTTCTTGTTCATGGGATAATAAATAAAGAAAAGTTTATTATAGATAATTATTTGAAAAAAGTTGAAGATAGTGTAGTTGTTACAGATAAAGATGATCCTGAAGGAAAAGAGGCTGTTACAATATTTAAAGTTTTAAAGAAAGGAAAAAATATAACTTTTCTTGAAGCAGAACTTATAACAGGAAGAACACATCAGCTGAGAGTTCAGCTTTCAAATATGGGACATCCTATAATAGGAGACACAAGATATGGCAAAAAAGATGATGAAAAATCATTATACCTAAACTCTTTTTATTGTGAAATTCCAAAATATAATGTAAAGGCAGAACTTCCTGTATCAGAATTTTTCAAACTTAGAATGGAAAAAGACAGATAAAAAGAGATGGTCTAGGAGGAAATGGTGGGAGAGAGAGATTTATGGAAGAGCAGAAAGGGATTTGTCTATGCAGCTATAGGAGCTGCAATAGGACTGGGAAATTTGTGGAGATTCCCTTTTCAAGCATATAAAAACGGAGGAGGAGCATTTTTTCTTCTATACATAGTAGCACTTTTTACTTGTGGAGTACCACTTATGATACTTGAGTATCAATATGGAAGAAAAACAAGGGGGGGTTCTACAAAGGCTTTCAGACTTTTGGGAAAAAAGTTTGAATGGATAGGATGGCTTCAGGTAATGGTGCCTCTTATTGTAATGATGTTTTATAACACAATAATATCTGTGTCTGTTGTATTTATGGTGTGGTCTTTGGGCCATGCTTTTGGAATAATAAATTGGATGTCTAATCCAGGCCCACTTATGGGAGCAATAGCAGGAACAGCTTCAGGACCTTTTGATTTAGGAGCAGGAATAAGTATATATATGCTTAGCTTTGTAATTTTGGTTTGGGTAGGTAACTGGCTTATTGTAAGAAATGGAATATCTCAAGGGATAGAGAGGTCATCAAAGTTTTTTACACCAGTATTAATGGTAATGATGATAATATTTATGATAAATTCTGTAACTCTTGAAGGAGCAGCAGAGGGACTGAATACTCTTTTTACCCCTGATTTTTCAAAGATATTAAATCCTAATATTTGGGTGGCTGCTTATGCACAGGTATTTTTTTCAACAACCCTTGCAGTGGGAGTGATGATAGCTTATGGTTCATACATTCCTGATGACTGGGACATAGTAAACAGCTCTTTTATGACTGTTTTTTCAAATGCTTCTTTTGATATTATTTCAGGAATAACAGTTTTTTCTACTTTGGGATATCTTGTTAATAAACTTGGAGTAGGATTTGATTCTTTTGGAAATGGAGCAGGAATAGCTTTTATAGCTTTTCCAATAGCAGTTTCTCAAATAACTTCAAATACTGTTTTACAAGGAATAATAGGATTTATATTTTTCTTCTGTCTGTTTATAGCTGGACTTTCTTCAAGTATATCAATGCTTGAATCTTTTGCTACAGCAGCTATGGATAAATTTGTTATAGACAGAAAAAAACTTGTAAGTATAATATCTGTTGTTGGATTTATAGGAAGTGCTTGTTTTGCAACATATGCAGGATTTAATTATATTCTTGATATAGTAGATTCTCATGTGGGAAATTATATTATTGCAACTCTTGGTCTTATAGAAACAGTTTTAATGTGTAAATATTATGGAATAGAAAAAATAAGAAGAGAGGCTAATGAGTATTCTGAATTTAAAATAGGCAAATGGTTTAACTTTTTACTTCAATATGTTACCCCTTTAATACTTGGTATTACAGTGATAACAAATCTTATTACAGGATTTGTGCAACTTGATGGAGCTAAAATTATATTTGGTTGGGGAACAATTTTAGTAATGATTACAGCAGCTACTATTTTTTATAGGAAAAAATGGGAAAAATCTATTGAAGAATAAAAAGACAGATAAAAAACGATATGATATAATGGATAAAAGACACATATTTAGAGGTGATACTCATGAATACAGGAGCAATAATAATGATGACAATAGGGTGTTTAGTAGTTTGGGGAGGACTGCTTATATCCTTGATGGTGGCATTAAAAAATTCAAATAAATAAAAAAGAGCTGTGATAAATCAATAGTTTAAATATATTGTTTTATTACAGCTTTATTTATAAAAATTATATAGTCAAATTAAAAACTAGGAGGAGTTATAGCAAAAACAACTTTTACTTCTTTTTCAGAATTATTTATCCACTTGTGTTCAGTTAAAGGTGGAATTCTAATACTATCTCCTTGAAAAAGTTCATATTTTTCCTCTTCAATTTGTATAATAACATTACCTTCCACAACATAAGCAACTTCTTCTCCTTTATGACTTTGAGTCATATTTCCAGAAAAATTATTTTTAGGTATATGCATCATACAAAATTCGATATTTCCTTTTGTATTTGGAGTTAATAAATCATATCTAACTTCTTTTTCATTAGGTATACCAATTACTTTTCTATTATTAGACCTAACTATTAAATCTTGAGTTTCTTCTTCTTTGAAGAACATAAATAAAGGGATATCTAAGACTTTAGATATTATTTTTAAAGTAGATATAGAAGGATTTACTAAATTCCTTTCAATTTGACTGAGCATAGAGGCTGTTAAGTTAGTTTTCTCAGAGAGTTCTTTTATTGTAAGCTTTCTTGTTTTTCTATAATTTCTTATTTTTTTTCCAAGTTCTAGAGAATCTTTTTCTTCCATTAAAATAACCTTTCTTAAAATAAATTCTAGTAAATTATATCATAAAAAATATATAAAAAAAAGGAAATCTAAATAAAATTAATATAGTTATCAAAAAATTAATTTATAATTAAAAAAAGTAATTTTTAATTAATTTTATTGTTGACTTTATTTTTTTAGTGTGGTAAACTTTTATTAAGTTAAAACATTAAGTTAAAATAGTGCACTATATTTTATCTTTTACAACGAATAACAATCAAATAGTAAGGAGGAGTAACATGTTAGATATTTTGATTAAAAATGTTTCTATAGTAGATGGAACTGGTAGACCTGCTTTTAAAGGAAATGTTGGTGTTTTAGGAGATAAGATAGTAAATGTTTTGGGAAATGAAGAAGCTAAAGAAATAATAGATGGAAGTAATTCTTTTATCAGTCCTGGTTTTATTGATGCTCATTCTCATGGGGATTTAATTTTGGGAGATGAATGTGCAAGATTATGTAAAACATCACAAGGTGTAACAACAGAAATAGGTGGGCAATGTGGGCTTTCAGCAGCACCAATAAAACCAGAAAATTTAAAATTGGTACAAGGACAATTATCTGTAGGAGCTGTAAAATTTCCAGAAGATATGGTTAATTGGACAAGTTATAAACGTTATTTAGAATATGCTGATTCTGTCCCTAAAACTGCAAATATAAAAAGTTATGTAGGACATAGTACATTAAGGATAGCAGTAATGGGATTTGACAATAGACAGCCAACAGAAGAAGAAATGAATAAAATGAAAATGCTTTTAAAAGAAGCAATGGAAAATGGAGCAGCAGGATTTTCAACAGGTTTAATTTATACTCCTTGTTGTTATGCAACTACAGATGAAATTGTAGAATTGGCAAAAGTTATTCGTCCATATGGAGGAATATATGCTTCACATATGAGAAATGAATCTTATGATAGTGTTAAAGCTGTTGAAGAAACAATAGAAATAGGAAGAAGAGCTGGAGTTCCAGTATTTATTTCACATCATAAAATTTTAGGAAAATCAAATTGGGGATTACAGAAAGAGACTTTAGCTATAATTCAAAAAGCTATTGATGAAGGGATTCAAGTAACTTGTGATCAATACCCATATCCTAGAAATATGACACATTTAAACGCGTGTGTTCCACCATGGCATTTTAATGAAGGTGTAGAGAAAATGTCTGAGTTATTTAAAAATCCTGAAATGAGAGAAAAAATAAGAAAAGAAATGGAAGATCCTGATTCTAAATATGATAATTATTATTTAAATGCAGGAGGTTGGGAAGGAGTTTTTGTTTCTTCTTGTCCTAATACACCAGGAGTAGTAGGGAAAACTATAGCAGAGTATTCTAAAGAACTTAGTAAAGATCCATTTGAAACATTTTTTGATATAATGGTCGAAAATAAAGGAATTGGTAGTGCTGTTTATAGTAGTATGTGTGATGAGGATGTATTTGAAATAGCTCAGTTTCCACATACAGTAATAGGAAGTGATGGTTTAACTAGAGAAATGGGAGAAAAAGGTCATCCAAGAGCTTATGGAACTTGTCCAAGGGCAATTTGCTATTATCATAAAGAAAATAATATTATGACTTTAGAAGAGGTTATAAAAAAGATGACTTCTATGTCTGCAGAAAGACTTGGATTAAAAACAAAAGGAATTATAAAAGACGGATATGATGCAGATTTAGTTGTATTTAATTATGAAAAATTACAAGACAGAGCAACATATACTAGTTCGAATGAACTAACAGATGGTATTGAATATGTTATAGTAAATGGAGGAATAGTTTATAAAGATAAAAAATTAACTGGGGTACATACTGGAAGAGTTCTTAGACATTTTCAAAAATAAATAATTTAGGGAGGGAAGTTATGAATGTTTTAATAGCGTTTCTTATTACAATTACTATTTTATTAGTTGCACTAATTAAATTTAAAATAAGTCCAGCAGTAGGATTATTTGTTTCAGCTATTATAATGGCTGTTTTATGTAAAATGCCTTCAGCTGAATTATTAGGATATATAGCTAGTGGATTTGGAAATACTATGGCTAGTTTAGGAATTGTTATTTTATTTGGTGGAATATTTGGAGAGATGTTGGGAGCTTCTGGAGCTACAGAAGAAATGGCTAAAGGATTATTAAGAAAGTTTGGTAAAAAGAATGATTTACTTGCTCTTAATTTAGCTGGATTCATAGTAGCAATACCTGTATATTTTGCTTCAGGTTATATAATGTTATCTCCACTTATTAATTCTCTTCAAAAATTGACTAATAAGAAAAAAAGTGCTTATGCAGCAGCATTGTTTGTAGGACTGTTATTAACACATTGTATAGTAGCTCCAACTCCAGGTCCAGTTGCAGTTGCTTTGCAAATAGGTGCTGATTTAGGTTGGTTTATTGTTTATGGAATTATAGTTGCTTTACCAGCAAGTTTATTATGTGGTTGGCAATATGGGAATATAATAAATTCAAAACAAACTCAAAAAGAAAAAGAAGAATATAAAAAAGAAGTTCAAGAATTGATGAATAATGAAGAGCTTTTAAAACCAGATCCAGAAAAACCATCAGCAATGACAGCATTCTTATTAATTTTATTTCCAATAGTTTTAATAATTATTGGTTCTATAGCATCAGTGACATTGTCAAAAGAAAGTATTATTTATTTAATTTGTACATTTTTAGGAAATAATAATATTGCATTATTTTTAGCAATGATTTTATCTGGAATTGTATTAAGAAAATACATTATAAAAAATACAAATATGAATATTATGAAATTTATAGATGTTTCTTCAGATAAATTAGGAAATGTATTAATGGTTATAGGAACAGGTGGATGTTTTGGATTAATTTTACAAAAAAGTGGTTTAGGAAATGCTTTAGTAGAATTATTATCAAGTTGGAATCTACCAATAGTTCTTCTCGCCTTTATATTAGCAATGATTATAAGAGCTGCTGTTGGATCAGCAACAGTTGCAATGTTAACTTCAGTTTCAATTGTAGGTCCAGCTGCTGTTGCGATGGGATATTCTCCTGTAATAATTGGTTTAGCAATTTGCTCTGGAACAGTAGGTTTGACTTTACCAACAGATGCAGCTTTCTGGTTACCAGCTAAATATAATGATTTAGAAGTTAATGATGCTTTTATAGCAACAACATATAGTACTACTTTAGCAAGTATAGTTGGTTTTGTAATTATATTAATATTAAATACATTTGTAAATAGCTTACCAGGAATGTTTTAATAGAAATATTAATATATTATAGTATTTACTTAATAATAAAACAAGAGGATGTAATAATATGAATACAGAAGAATTATTAAAAAATAAAACGGCTAAAGATATAGCTGATAAAAAAGAGATAGTGTGGATAAATCCAAAAGAGATAGATTATGCAGAATATGAAAAAAATCTTCCTCTTTCAGATGAAGAGCTGAAAGATGCAGAGGAGCGTCTTGCAAGATTTGCTCCATTTATAAAAAAATCATTCCCTGAAACAGCTGAAACAAACGGAATTATAGAATCTCCATTAGAACCTATATTTGAAATGCAGAAAGTTCTTGAAAAAGAATATAATACAGAAATACCTGGAAAATTATATCTTAAGATGGACAGCCATCTTCCTGTAGCAGGATCTATAAAAGCCAGAGGAGGAGTTTATGAAGTTTTGAAACATGCTGAAGATTTAGCGATAGAGGCAGGACTTCTTTCTGTAGATGATGATTATTCAATTTTAGCAGAAGAAAAATTTAAAAAATTCTTCTCAGGATATAAGGTACAAGTTGGTTCAACAGGAAATCTAGGATTAAGTATTGGAATTACAAGTGCTGCTCTTGGATTTGAAGTTATAGTTCATATGTCAGCAGATGCAAAACAATGGAAAAAAGATATGCTTAGATCAAAAGGTGTTACAGTTATAGAATATGCTGATGATTATGGAAAAGCTGTTGAAGAGGGAAGAAAAAGCTCTGATGCAGATCCAAAAAGCTACTTTGTTGATGACGAAAAATCAATGAATCTTTTCCTTGGATATACTGTTGCAGCTTCAAGAATGAAAAAACAATTTGATGAAAGAGGAATTGTAATAGATAAAGAACATCCTCTTATCGTATATATCCCTTGTGGTGTTGGAGGAGCTCCAGGAGGAGTAGCTTATGGACTTAAGAGAATATTTAAAGAAAATGCTTATATATTCTTTGTAGAGCCGACTCTTGCTCCATGTATGGTTCTTGGAATGGCAACAGGACTTCATGAAGAAGTAAGTGTTCGTGATGTAGGAATCTATGGAATAACTCATGCTGATGGATTGGCAGTAGCAAGACCTTCAGGACTTGTTGGAAGATTAATGGATCCAATTTTAAGTGGAGTATTTACATTGGAAGATTACAAACTTTATGATTATTTGAGATATCTTGACAGTTCAGAACATAAAAGAATAGAACCATCTTCTTGTGCAGCATTTGAAGGACCTGTTACTCTATTAAAACATGAAGAAAGCAGAAAATATGTTGAAGAGAAAATAGGTAAAAATATAGAAAATGCTTATCATGTATGTTGGGCAACTGGAGGAAGAATGGTTCCTCAGGAAGATATGGAAAAATTCTTAAAAACTCATCTAAAATAAAAATTAGAAGTGAATTATTTTAATAAAATGGGAGGAAATGATGAAAAAAGAAAATTTAAAAACACCTGCAATTTTATTGAATATTGATGCTTTAGAAAATAATATAAAAAAATATCAAAAAATGTGTGACGAAAATGGAAAAGAATTATGGCCTATGATAAAGACTCATAAGAGTAAAGAACTTATGCAGATACAACTTGATGCAGGGGCAAAAGGTGCTCTTTGTGGAACTCTTGATGAAGCAGAAATGTGCTGTGAAATGGGAATGAAAAAAATAATGTATGCATACCCTGTAGCTAGTGCAGAAAGTACAGAAAGAGTTCTGGAGCTTTCTAAAAAATCAGATTTTATAATCAGACTTGATAATTTAGATGGAGCTGAAATGATAAATAAAGCAGCTGAAAAAGCTGGAGTAACAGTAAGCTATACAATTATAGTTGATAGTGGACTTCACCGTTTTGGAGTACCAGTAGAAAAAGTTGTAGAGTTTGCTGATAAACTAAAAGAGATGAAAAATTTAAAATTAAGAGGATTATCTTCTCACCCTGGTCATGTTTATGCAGCAACTTGTGAAGCTGAAGTTCATAAATATGTAGTAGATGAATGTGAAACTCTTGCAAAAGCTAAAGAATATATGAACAATGCTGGATATGAATTAGAATATATTACTAGTGGTTCAACTCCTACTTTTGCAGAAGCAGTAAAAGATAAAAATATCACTGTATTCCACCCTGGAAACTATGTTTTCTTAGACAGTATTCAGCTTTCAATAAAAAAAGCAGAGATAGAAGATTGTGCATTGACTGTGTATGCAACAATAATCTCTCATCCAAGTGAAGATTTATATATTTGTGATGCTGGAGCTAAATGTTTAGGACTAGACCAAGGAGCACATGGGAATAGTTCAATAGTAGGTTATGGAACTGTAATAGGACATCCTGAAATTGTTGTAGATGGTCTTTCTGAAGAGGTTGGAAAACTTCATGTTCATGGCAAAACTGATTTAAAAGTTGGAGATAAGATAGAGATTATTCCTAACCACTCTTGTTCAACAGCAAATCTATGTAGTTTCTACACTGTAGTGAAAGGTAGAGAAGTTGTAAGAAGTATTCCTGTTGATGTAAGAGGAAATAGTTTTAAAAGAATTTAGATATTGATGCAGAAAAAAGGGGCTGTTGCATTTTTTAACAGCTCATACAAAAAGTGCTGAAAAGAATTTTTTC
>DXWL01000021.1 GCA_019416865.1 Fusobacterium sp. | reverse complement strand
TTTAATATCGAGAATTTTATTTTTACAATTTTAGAAATGCAACAGCCCCTTTTTTGTTTAGATATCCTCAATATCTAAATTCATTTTATATACAACATCTTTTCTTTCAACAATAACTTGAACCTTATCTGCAATTTCTTTATCAGCTCTTAATTTATCCAAAAACTCTTTGGAAGGATTTATTGTAATAGGGTGTCCCACAGATTTAAGCATACTGTAATCACCGCTGGTATCCCCATAAGCAAAACTTTTATTAAGATCTATATTATATTTTTCACAGAAATAGTTCAAACTTTTTATTTTGTTTTTAGAATCCCACATAGGGCTTATAACACCTGAAAATTTACCATTCTCAACATGGTATGTAGAGCCTTTATAATCATCAGCTCCCCATTTTTCAGCCATTCTTTTTACTAAAAAATCTGGACTTCCAGAGATAAAAATAATTTTATGTCCCTGCTCCTTGTGCCATTTTATTCTATCTCTTGTGTATTTATATACTCTGTTTCCTTTAAGTTTCATTACTTGATCAGAAACAAACTCGTTGTCTTTTTCTGAAATTCCTACCATTGCATTTACATATGTTTCAGTAAGTTTTAAAAGATAACCGTCATAATCTCCAACTCTCTCTGCCCAAAGCATATATGTATCTCTTACTTTTTCATCATATTCCAAAGAATCTATAAGTTCGTATTTAATCATTTTTTTAAAATGCTCAGTTAAAAGAGAATTTCTGTACACAGTTCCGTCAATATCAAAAAATGCTCCTATCATTATTATCATCTCCTCTTTTATTGTAGTTTTTAAATATTAGAAGATATACTATCATATTCTTGTGAGAATAGCAACATCTTTTATTATTCCTGCTCTATTTTTTTACTGCTTCCAAATCTGTAGGCAAGATAAGTGCAGATAGGAATAAGCCATATGTAGAAAGCAAAAGGTATGAAAGTAAATGAGCTTATTCCAAGCATTGTACAAGGTAGATAACAAGCTATATTCCATGGGATAATTGCTGGAATAACTATAGCGGAGTTTTCAATATCCTTTGCCAAATCTGCCCTTTTTATTTTTTTCTCATCATATACTTTTTCAATAATCTGCTCTGTCATAATAACAGCAATAGTTTGATTAGCTCCAATCATACTTGTAATTATACTTACAATAATTGTGTTTCTGAAAATCTCAGCCCTTGTTTTTACATTGTTAATCTTTCCTTTTATATATTCAAGGATTTTCAGCTGTTCAAAAACTCCTATAAGTGAGCAGGAAATAAGGATAAGAGCAGAGGCATTGAGCATGGAGATTACCCCTCCCCCTTTTATTATTTTTTCAAGAGCTGTTCCGTTAAATTTATAGAAACCAAAGAAAAGATAATTGAAAATATCTGTAAAAGTTTCTCTCTGAGTAAAAAATCCTACAAAGGAAGCCAGAACAATGCTCACAGCCATTGATATTCTCACATTTATTCTTAAAAGAGAAAATACTATAATGGAAGCAAGAGGGATAAATACAAACCTTGTATCCAAGTTATAATTTTCAAGAATAAGTGCAGGAAGAGTGCTTTCTCCCATATCAAGAACATAATTTTTAGAAAGAACAATGTATAAGATACCTGTAAGAATATATGGAATTATCATAGATTTTGCCATATTTTTTAGGTTTGTATATATATCTATCTCTGTAAGACTTGCTACAAGGTTGGCACTTGATGAAAGAGGCGACCATCTGTCCCCAAAATATATTCCCGAAATTATAGCAGCTCCCACAATATTTATATCTATATTTCCACTTTTAGCAATAGCCATAAGAGCAACTCCGATTGTACTTGTTGTTCCAAAGGAACTTCCCAAAAAAACTGCCACAATGCTTGTTATAAAAAAAGTGAAAAATACAAACAGAGAGGGATTTATAAATTTTATCCCATAATAAATAATTCCCGGAATTGTTCCCGAAGCAATCCAACTGGCAGTAAGAGCTCCTACAAACATAAAAACAGATAGAACTATTTTTGATTTTTTGGAATAACTGCATGAAATATCAATTATAGACTGCACAGAGTTTTTCTTTATAATTGAGATCAGAGAAAAGAGGATATATATCCCTGCAACTGTTCCTCCCAGAATAAACTTTGTTTTTATTACATAAAAATATACAAGGAACATTAAAATCAGGAAACCCAATCGTTTTATCTTTATATTTTTTTCAGCTTCACCCATATATTTTTCTCCTCCCTCTTTTTATTTAACACTGTCTTTTATTTTTAATTTTATAACTTTCTAATCTATTTGTCTATGTTTTCATTTGTTTTTATTTATTTTAAAGATTGTTTGAAATAATTTTTCTTTAATATTATAATATAAAAAATGGGAATGGGAGGGAGTAATGAATATATCATATTTGTTTGTAATATCTGCTGCTGCCATGTGGGGAGCTATAGGACTTTTTTCAAAAATAGGGGGACACATTGGATTTGCTCCAATGGAGATATGTTTTTTAAGATCAGCTTTTGCAGTAATTCTTTTGGGACTGTTTTTTGCAGTAACAGACAGAAAAATTTTTAAGCTGGAGAAGATAACAGATTTGAAATATTTTGTGGGAACTGGGATAATAAGTTTTTCCCTTAATAACTGGGCATATATTGAATCTATTAAGGAAACATCTATGGGAGTGGCTGCTATTTTATTATATACTGCTCCTGCAATTATAATGATTATATCATCTGTGCTTTTTCACGAAAAAATTACAAAGATAAAGGTTGCAGCCCTTATTTTGACATTTATGGGGTGTATATTTGTTACAGGAATTATCGGCACTGAAAATGTAATATCTGTGAGAGGGTTTGTTTTTGGAATACTTTCAGCAATCGGATATGGACTTTACAGTATTTTTGGAAAGATTGCCCTTAGAAAATATTCATCTGTAACAGTTGTATTTTATACCTTTGTTATGTCAGGACTATTTTTTACTGCTATGATAAATCCTATGGATACAGTTTCAAAGATAAATGCAACAGGTTCGTGGGTGTATGTCTTATGTTTTGCAGCTTGTACATCTTCTATACCATATATATTATATACAAAAGGACTTTCAGGGATAGAGGCTACAAAAGCTTCAATCCTTGCAAATATTGAGCCTGTTACAGCAGCAATCATAGGGGTGATTGTATTTTCAGAGCCTATGGATATTTTTAAAACTTTGGGAATTGCTATGGTAGTTGGAGCTGTGTGTATGCTTAATCTTACTTCAGAAAAATAAAAAATATTTTAAGTTATAAATGAATTTGGATTTAAAAAGGGTAAAAAAATGGATTTTATAAATTTATTATCAGTTAAGAATCGTGATGAATTACGGCAATGGTTTTTAGAAAATTATAATAAAGAAAAAGCAACCTGATTTATTTAAAAGTCGTCTGCAAAAATTAATTGAGAACACAAAAAAAGGAATTATGTATGGTGAATGGAATGATAATGGCAGATTGCTTAATTATAAATAATTTATAAATTATTTATATATTTTACATAGAATTTATTATTAATTTAGGGATAGGGCAAGGTGTCCAATCTTGCCCCGAGGATTTTACTTGTTAAGATGGTTAAACCAAATTGCAAAAGCAATCAAGCCAAACAGGCAAATCAAAACAAGTATTAATGTGTTGAATATTATCCCCGCCCTCCTTTCTAGGGAAGGTATCCCAAAGTTATTATATCATAACTGTAAAAAAATAAAAAGAGAACGGTTCACACCATTCTCTTTCATGGACATATTCAACACATTTGTTTCTTAATTTAATGATACCATATTTATCTTTAAAAATCAATAATACAGCTTTATTTTTAGTTTATAAAAAATTAAAAATATTCTTTTAAGAAGTGAACTATTCCGTCCTCGTCATTTGAAAGAGTAGTATAGTTAAGTCTTTTTTTGAAATCTTCATCAGCATTTCCCATAGCTACACCATATTTTACAGCCTTTAACATCTCCATATCATTTTCAGCATCTCCAAAAGCTGCACACTCATCAGTGGATATTCCAAAATGGTCTAAAATCCATTTAAGAGTAATTCCCTTATTAACATCTTTATTCATAGCCTCTAAGAATGTATCACTTGAAAAGGCAATGTGAATCTCATCACCAATTCTTTTTTTAATCTCTTCCTGTATACCTACAAGTTTTTCATGCTCCCCAATAAATACAACTTTTGGCATAAGATAAGATTCAAAAGAATCGTGAGATTTTTCTACAGGAGTAATACCACATTTTTCAGAATAGAATTTTGTTTCATAGCTTTCAGGATCGTCAACATACCAAATATTATCTTGATAAAGATTTATATGTACTTTGTTTTCATCAGCAATTTTGATAAGTTCTTTTACATGGTTTTCAGCCATAGGTTTTTCAAACAAAACTGATTTATCTTTATAGTTTACAACCTTTGCTCCGTTATAGCATAGTACAAGTCCATTATCAAGCCCTAAAAGGTTTGCTGTTTTTTCTGTTCCTCCAAAAGAACGCCCTGTTGCAATTATTACCTTAGCTCCTTTTTTTTCTATATCAAGCAGAAACTGTTTAGTTGTTTCTGAAGGTTTATGATCACTGCAAAGAAGTGTTCCGTCCATATCAAGTGCCACTGCTTTTATTTTCAAAGTTGTACCTCCTAAAATTTAATTTCCAAATGATATTATACAGCATTGGGGGATATTTTGCTATAACATCTCAATATTTCTATTTAATTATAGGATTTTCCCGCTTCTTTTGGTATAATAATGTTTGGAGGTATATATGGAATTGGAAAAAAATGAAGTTATAAACAACCTTTTAAATAAAAATCTTAAAATCATACAGAGAACAGATTTTTTCAACTTTTCACTGGACTCTCTTCTTGTGGCAAATTTTATTTCACTGGGAAGAGGAGTAAATAAAATTGTTGATTTGGGAACAGGAAATGGAGCTATCCCACTTTTTCTTTCAGAGAGAACAAAAGCAAAGATAACAGGGATAGAGATACAAAAAATTTCAGCAGATTTGGCTGAAAGAAATATAGAGCTTAATAATCTTTCTGACAGAATAAAAATTATAAATGATGATATGAAGAACTGGAAAAAATACTTTGTTTCAGGTTCACAAGACGCAGTTATTTCAAATCCTCCCTTTTTCAAGTTTCATGGAAATGAGGAGCTTTTAAATGACCTTGATCAGCTTACACTGGCAAGACACGAGATATCCATAACTCTTGAGGAGATAATTCAAACAGCTTCAGCTCTTTTGAAAGATAAAGGATATTTTGCAATGGTACATCGTCCAGACAGATTTCTTGAAATACTTGATGTGATGAGAAAATATGGAATTACACCCAAAAAAGTGAGATTTTGCCATTCTAAGATAGATAAACAGGCAAAAATTCTTCTTGTTGAGGGACTGAAATTTGGAGCAGAGGGGCTTACTGTTCTTCCTCCTCTTATTTCCCATGATGAAGACGGGAAATATTCTAAAGAGGTACTGGCTCTTTTTGATTAAAATATAAGAAGCAGATAAAATATATTTGAGGAGAATAGAGATGAAAGAATTTTTATATGTAATTTTACTTAATACAGCAGTTTTTATGGTTTCTTTTTTCAGTTTAAAATTATACGATAAAAGAATGGGAAAAGATAGTGTAGGAGGCTTGAAAATAACTTACATTATATCTCTTGCAGCATCAGCTTATATAACACACAGCGGACTTGCTGCAAATGGAATGCCAAGAGATTATAAGACTGTACTTTTTACAATTCTTGTATGTATGTTTCCTGTGGCTGCAATGGTTAACTGTGGATATGCAATATCTGTTTTTTTAAGAGGTGCTGTTGAAAAAATAAGAGGTAAAAAAGAAGAAAATAAAAAAGAGGAAAAAACAGTTTCAGTTATAAAATCTAAGAGAGCGAAAAAAAGATGAAGATAGAAAATAAAAGTATTTATCATCAGCACAATGAAATAGATAAAAAAATACAGGAAAATTTTGATTATCTTGAAATAAAAAGAAGAAACAGGGCAATAAAATATGTGCTTTTTATACTTAGTGCCTTTGGTGTTCTTAATATGCTGAGTATAGGATTTTATACTGAAAATCTTTTCAGTGTAAAAAAATATATAGCTATAATTACAGGCTCTTTTATATTTGTGAAAGGGTTTACTTCATGTTTTAAATATGAGCTTTACAGAAAAAAATATATGATTTTATCCCTGCTTATTGGATCAATGCTTATACTTCTTTTGGTGGTTTATGGTCCAAGTTCAGTGGCAAAAAGTGTAAAAGGTGCAAAGGGATGGCTGGATCTTAAAATCACAACAGTACAGCCTTCAGAGATGATAAAAATTCCTTTTGTAATTCTTATGGCAAATATTTTGGCAAAGGGAGAAGAAAAAAAGCTGCCAATAAAAACAGTGATTTCCAACAGTGTTTTTCTGTTGGGACTGTTCGGTATACTTATCTGTCTGCAGAATGATTTGGGAACTGTAATACACTATGGAGCAATCTATCTGTTTATGCTTTTTTTCACTAAGATAGATAAAAAAATTATTATAAAGATTGTGTCTTTAGCAGGAGCTGTGGGATTTTCAGGAGCATATTTAATTTATAAATATGGTGATAAAATCACATGGGGAGGATACAAGGTTGAAAGAATAAAAATGTATCTTGAGGGGCTTATAAAAGATAACTATGTTGGAAATGCTGATATAGGTTATCAGGTAGGGCAATCTCTTATGGCCTTTGGAAACGGAGGGATAATAGGAAGATCTTATGGAAGCGGGGTACAGAAATATGATTATCTTCCAGAGATACATACAGATTTTATTATGGCTCTTTTTGGAGAAGAGATGGGATTTATAGGGCTTTTAGTTGTAATCTTTTTATTCTTTATTCTTTATAAGCTTATTATGGAAACAGGAATAAAATGTAAGGACAGCTTTGGTCGTTATCTTGCAGTTGGAGTAGCAGGATACATTATCACCCAATTTCTTATTAATATTTTTGTAGCTTTGGGGCTTCTTCCTGTTTTTGGTATCCCTATGCCTATATTCAGCTATGGGGGAAGCTCAATAATAACAATATTTGCAGCAGTGGGGATAGTGATTAATATAAATAAGAGTATGTTTGACAAAAAATAAAATAAAATGTATAATTACCCATATACTTTATGGTTTATTGATAGAAGATAGGAGCATTAAAAATGGAAATGAAAGATATTATTGCAAAGGTAAATTATTTTTCAAAACTGGCTAAAACAAGAGCTTTAACAGAAGAGGAAGCTGAAGAAAGACACAAATACAGACAGCTTTATTTAGAAAAATTCAGAGCTCAGGTAAAAGCACAGCTTGATAATATAGAAATAGTTGACGATAATAAAGAAAATTTAAACTAGGGGGATTGTTATGTGCAGTACAACAGTAAGAAGCCTTTATAGAAACGAAAAAGAATTTCTTGGAAAAGAAGTTGAAGTTTCAGGATGGGTAAGAAAATTAAGAGATCAGAAAAATTTCGGATTTATTGAATTAAATGACGGATCTTTCTTTAAAGGGATACAAGTAGTATATAATTCAGATTTATCTAACTTTGAAGAGATATCTCACTTATCTATATCATCTTCAATAAAAGTAAAAGGAATTTTCAAAGAATCAGAAGGAAAAGGACAGGCAACAGAGATTATAGCTTCTGAAGTAACTGTAATCCAAAAAGCTTCTCTTGACTATCCTCTTCAAAATAAAAGACAAAGTTTTGAGTATCTAAGAGAGATTGCTCACTTAAGACCAAGAACAAATACTTTCTCAGCAGTTTTCAGAGTAAGATCAGTTCTTGCTTATGCAATCCACAAATTCTTCCAAGAACAAGGATTTGTATACACTCACACTCCAATTATAACAGGATCTGATGCAGAGGGAGCTGGAGAGATGTTCAGAGTAACAACTTTAGATGTTAATAACCTTCCTAAAAAAGAGGATGGAACAGTTGACAACTCTAAAGACTTCTTTGGAAAACCAACTAACCTTACAGTAAGCGGACAGCTTAATGGAGAAACTTATTGTTCAGCATTCAGAAACATCTATACATTTGGACCTACATTCAGAGCAGAAAATTCAAATACATCAAGACACGCTGCTGAATTCTGGATGATAGAACCTGAAATCGCTTTTGCAGACTTAAATGCAAATATGGATTTAGGGGAAGCAATGATAAAATATATCATAAAATATGTAATGGACGAATGTCCTGAAGAGATGGAGTTCTTTGATAAATTTATAGAAAAAGGACTTATAGATAAATTAAATAATGTTCTTAACAATGAATTTGCAAGAGTTACTTATACAGAAGCAATAGATATTCTTCTTGCATCAGGACAAAAATTCAGCTATCCTGTTAAATGGGGAATAGACCTTCAAAGTGAACACGAAAGATTCTTAGCTGAAAAACATTTTGGAAAACCAGTATTTTTAACAGACTATCCAAAAGAGATAAAAGCTTTCTATATGAAACTTAATGCTGATGGAAAAACTGTAAGAGCAATGGATCTTTTAGCTCCTGGAATAGGAGAGATAATTGGAGGTTCTCAAAGAGAGGATAATTTAGAAGCTCTTGAAAAAAGAATGGACGAAGTTGGACTTAAAAAAGAAGATTACAGCTTCTACCTTGATTTAAGAAGATTCGGAAGCTTCCCTCACTCAGGATACGGACTTGGATTTGAAAGAATGATGATGTACATAACTGGTATGACAAATATAAGAGATGTAATACCATTCCCAAGAACACCAGGTAATGCAGCATTCTAATAAAAAATTTTGAATAATAAGGAGATGAAAAAATGGTACTAAAGTTATTAATAACGATAATAGTTTTTTCTCTCCTTTTTTATATTATAACTTTTCCTTATGAATCAAAACTTCAAAGAAAGATGAGAAGAGTTTTAAGTTTTGAGGAAGTTAGTTATGTCAGTAAAGGGGAGAGAAACTTTAAAAGATATGATTTTGACGGAATAGAAGAAAAGCTTAATGTAGATGAGATATTTATAGAAAGCTCTCATGTAAATGAAAAAATGAGATACATAAGAATTACTCCTAAGGGAGATGTTCCAAAAGATATCCCTTGTCTTATTCTTCTTCATGGAATAAGAGATTACCCAGAGGATTGGATAAACAGAGCGTATCTCATTGAAAACTATCTCACTTTAAAAGAGATGAATCTTGTTGGGGAGATGGCATTCTTTTTACCAGCTTCAGGATTTAATGGGGAAAGTTGGTATACAAATTTTTATAAAGATAAAGACCATAAATATGAAGATTATTTTATGGATGATTTATATAATGAGATAAGAAAATTTTCTCCAGAAGGAAAAATAGGATTGGCTGGATTTTCTATGGGAGGATATGGAGCATACAAGATAGGACTTCTTCATTTGGAAAAATTCAGTGTAATAGGAAGTTTTTCAGGGGCAGTGAGCCTTATTAGAATGAGTGTCAACAGAAGAGTTATGAGACTTATGAAATATGTGTATATTCCTAAATTTTTATTCAACGATTTGGATAAGGCACATTTTATAAAAGTTTTCAGCTCATGGGGTTGGAGAATTTTAAAACAAGATCCTTACAGCATAATAAAAACAATAGACAGAGAGAGATTAAAAGGAAAAAAATTTTATATCAGTGTGGGAGCAGAGGATAAAAAACCTTATCTTATGCTTCAGCAATGGATAGATATTGTGGGCAGATTAAAAAAGTTTAGTGTGGATTTTAAAGGGTATATTTACAAAGATGAGATTCACACATGGGACTATATCTCAAAGGATTTACCAAATTTTATATGTTATTTTGACAGACAAGTAAGAAAAAAATAAAATATATTGACTGAATAGTCATTTTTATGGTATGCTATCTTTGGAAATGACTGTACAGTCAGAAAAACAGGCAGGAATTTATGAAAAAATTTTTTATAACTTTACTTTTATGCACAACTTTTTTCTCATGTGCTTCCCTGTCATATAATTATACTCAGTATGAATTTGTACAGGAGTATAATAAAACAGTGAAATATTTTGATAAAGTTGTGGGAGAACCTATCAGAAAATCTGATTTGAGAAAACTGGAAAAGAGATTTACCTATCTGAAAAATCAGCTTCATAAAAATAATGAAAATTATGAGAGGCTTAATGAGATAATGGTGAACGCCTATGATGAAAAGATAGATGAATATCTTATGTTTGTGAGAGATTTAAAAGATTAAAAGTAATTAAAATTAATAACATATATTTAAGGAGAGTTGAGATGAAAAAGACAGCACTGATTTTATGTGGACTGCTTCTTGCAGGACAGGCAGCTATGGCAAGTAGCTTAGGAATAGGATACGGAGCAACAAACAAAATTTATAAAAGTAATGAAACTGAACATTTTCTTCCTATGGTAGATGTTGAGTATAATGATTTCTTTGTTAAAGGGGCTACTGTAAATGGATTCAGCATGGGATACAACCTTTATAAAGATGACTTCTACACATTTTCACTTTATGTAAAACCATTTGGCGGATACAAAATGGACGGAAGCGATATGGATGATGGATACAAAAGTATAGATGACAGAGAACAAAAATTTATGGGTGGAGCAGAGGTAAGTGCTTACACTGGTATATATGATATTACAATGACAGCTTCTGTTGATTATGGAAAAGAGGGAGGAAACTTCTTAGTAGAACTTCATAAACCATATGTAGTAAACTCTAGTCTTACACTTATTTCTTCAGTAAACTTTGTATACTATAATTCTGACTACATTGATTATTATTTCGGTGTTGACCGTCATGAAGCACTTGGAAAACTTAGAGGAAGAGAGTATGAAGGGGACAGTGCTTATACATTTGGAGCAAACTTAACAGGATACTACAGATTAACTGACAGCCTTTCTCTTTTAGGATTCTTTGGAGTTAATAAATTATCAGATGAGATAAAAAATTCTCCTATAGTTGAAAATGATATCCTTTATTACACAGGTGCTGGAGTAATTTATACTTTCTAGTATTTGATTATTAAAAAAATAAAAACCGATTTGTCTTTGTTTGACATATCGGTTTTTTTATTTCAATTTTATTTCAGAAATATTCCTATTCTTTTTATTTTGCTCTAAGAGCAGCCATTGTTATATAGTTATAAGGTTGATTGAAATGAGGAAGGAATAAAATATCAAGAAGTTTTAATTTATCAATTGTTACTCCCTCTTGAATAGCTAGTGAGAACATATGTATTCCCATAGAGATATCTTCATTTGAAGCCATTTGAGCTCCCAAAACTTTTCTTGTATCCATATCATAAACTATTCTTATTTTTACAGGATTATTTTTCTTAATGAAGGCAGGTTTTTGAAGATCTTCATAATCTGTAGCCACTGCATTTATTCCAAGAGATTTTGCTTTTCTAAGAGTAAGCCCTGTTGACACCATGTTAAGTCCATAGATAGATATTCCATTAGAACCTTGTACTCCTACAGATTCAATATCTGTTCCACATATGTTGTGAGCTGCTACAACTCCTGAACGAACTGCATTTGTTGCAAGAGCAATGTAGTTTGTATCATGTACAGAGTTATCAAATACTGTTGCACAGTCCCCTATTGCATATACATCTTTTACACTTGTTTCCTGTCTTAAATCTACTTTATAAGCTCCATTTTTGAAAAGCTCAAGTTTGTCTTTTCCTAAGATGTTGTTAGGCTTAAATCCTATTGCAAGAATAACCATATCAGATTTGAAAGTTCCTTTGTCTGTAACTACAGCTTCAACTTTTCCATTTCCTTTTATCTCTTTAACCATCTGTCCAAATTGAAGATTTATGTTGTGAGATTTTAGATTTTCTCTCATCATATTTGTAAATTCTTCATCGTAATAGTTTGGCAGACAAGTTTCAGCAGAATCAATAAGAGTTACATTTTTTCCATGACGCTCAAAAGCTTCTGCAAGTTCAACACCTATATATCCTGCACCTACTACAGTGATATCTTGTATATCTTTATCTTTTAATTTTTCAATTACCTCTGCTGCATCTTGATATAATTTTACAAATTGAACATTTTCAAGATCTTTTCCAGGTATGTTTGGAACAATTGGAAGAGATCCTGTAGCAAGAATGATTTTATCATAAGTTTCTGATATTTTTTTCCCGTCTTTTGTTTCAGCATAAACTATTTTGTTGTCAAAATCTATTTTTTCAATATCAGTTTCCATATGGATAACTGCACCTTTTTCTTCTAATTTTTCTTTTGATGAATAGAAAAGCCCCTCTGGTCCATCTATTTGATTTCCAATCCATAAAGCCATACCACACCCAAGAAAGCTGATGTTTGAGTTTCTGTCAAAAACTACAACCTCATTTCCCTTATAGTTGTCAAGTATTGTATTTATTGCTGCTGTTCCTGCGTGGTTAGCTCCTACCACTACTATTTTACTCATTTAAAAATACCTCCCAAAGAATTATTTATATTTCAAAGATATTATATACTAAAATACTATTTTATTCAAGAGAAATGAAAAATTTTTTATTCTCATTTGTTTAGACTGAAAACTTTAAAAAAAGTCTTATTTTATTTTAAATTTTTTCAGGAATTAAAAAAATCAAAAAAAAATAATAAAAAATTTGTTGACTGAAAAAAAATATTGTGGTATTATTGCTCTAACAAAAACAAAAAGATTTTAAAAAAAAGGAGGGTCATCATGTTAAACGCAATAAAAATGAGGAACAGGAACTATATTTCAACTTCATATTCTATCTTTTTTAATGCGTCTGATATACATATGGCTCATTCTTTAAAGGATAGGTTTTTTTCAGTTAGAATATAGTTTTCTGTATAGAGTTATTTTATTTTTTACAGAGTAAGTGTTTTTTAATTATGAAAAACCTATTACAGTCCATTAGTATAACCTTATAATTTATTTTTTATAAAAACAGACCGGCATTAAAAGCTGGTCTGTTTTTTTATATAAATTTTTATTTTTAACTTTTAAGGAGGAAATTTTATGAAAAAACTATTATTCAAAACAGTTGTGGTATTAATGATGTTGTTTGGTGCTGTGGGAGCATATGCAAAAGAGGCTTCAAAGGTTCTTTATGTAGGAACAAATGCAGAGTTTCAGCCTTTTGAGTATCTGGAAAACGGAAAGATAACAGGATTTGATGTAGAGCTTATGGAAGCACTTGCTGATGAGCTTGGAAAAACAGTTGAATGGAAAAATATATCTTTTGATGGACTTCTTCCAGCACTTCAATCTAAAAAATTAGATGTAATTATTGCAGGAATGAGTGCAACAGAGGACAGAAAGAAATTTGTTAATTTTTCGGAAACTTATTATACTTCGAATCAAATGATTCTTGTTCAAAAAGAAAAACCTGCTGTAGATTCTTTTGATAATCTTTCAGGACATGATGTGGGAGTTGTTCTTGGATATACTGGAGATATTGCTGTAAGTGAAATAAAAGGGGTAAAAGTTCACAGATACAATGGAACAGGGGAAGCTATAATGGCTCTTAAAGCAGGAAAAGTTGATGCTGTTGTTCTTGATTCAGAACCTGCTAAAAATTATGCAAAACAAAATCCTGAACTTGCTCTTATAAATACAGATGTAGCAAAAGAGGAATATGCAATTGCAGTTGGAAAAGATAATAAGGCTCTTGCTGATGACCTAAACAAAGCTCTTAAAGTTTTAAAAGAAAATGGAACTTATGACAGCTTAATCAATAAATATTTTGCAGAATAGAAAATTAAATTTAAAGGGATTATATATTAAAAAATAGAGAGATTATATATTTTAAAATATTAAAAGTTTTTTAGAGGAGGAATTAAAATGAAAGAAAAAGTTGTTTTAGCATATTCAGGAGGACTTGATACTTCAGTTATCATACCATGGCTTCAGGAAAATTATAATTTTGATGTAATAGCAGTGGCTGTTGATGTAGGACAGAAAGATGATTTTAAAGCTGTTGAAGAAAAAGCATACAAGATAGGAGCAACAAAATTTTATGCAGTGGATAAAAAAGCAGAACTTGTGAATGATTATATTTTCCCAATGATTAAATCAGGGGCAAAATATGAAAATACATATCTTTTAGGAACATCAATAGCAAGACCTGTAATTGCCAAAGCTCTTGTGGAGATTGCTCAGCTTGAAGGAGCAAACTATATTGTTCATGGGGCAACAGGAAAAGGAAATGATCAAGTGAGATTTGAACTGGGGATAAAGGCTCTTGCACCTAATATGAAAATAATTGCACCTTGGCGTATTTGGGATATAAAATCTCGTACTCAAGAGATAAATTATTTGAAATCTCATGGAATAGAACTTCCTTTTAAAGAAACTGTAACATACAGCAGAGATGAAAATCTTTTCCATATAAGCCATGAGGGGCAAGAACTTGAAAGTCCTGCAAACTCTCCTGACTATGAAAATGTTCTTCAATGGGTTCTTCCTCTTGAAAAAGCATCTGATACACCTGAATCTATTTCAATAGAGTTTGTAAAAGGTGTCCCTGTAAAACTTAATGGAGAGGAACTTGACGGAGTAACTCTTATTAATAAATTGAATGAATTGGGAGCTAAACATGGAGTAGGAGTAATTGATCTTGTGGAAAATCGTCTTGTGGGAATGAAATCTCGTGGAGTATATGAAACTCCAGGGGGAACAATTCTTTACTTTGCTCACGAAGAACTTGAAAGACTATGTGTGGACAGAGATTCTTTACAAGCTAAAATAAAACTTTCTCATGACATGGCAAAACTTATTTATAATGGACAATGGTTTACAAAATACAGAAAAGCCCTTTCAGCTTTCGTTGAAGAAACTCAAGAGTATGTAACAGGAACTGTAAACTTAAAACTTTATAAAGGAAATATTATTCTTAACGGAATGGAATCAGAATATTCTTTATACTCAGAAGACTTCTCTACATTTGAAGAAGATACTGTATATAATCAAAAAGATGCTGAAGGATTTATTAATCTTTTTGGACTTCCTGTTAAGATAGAAGCACTTTTAAGAAATAAAAAATAATATGCCTCTGAAAAACATAATATTATAGATTAAAAAGGGGCTGTTGCATTTACAAATTTGCAACAGCCCCTTTTTTTTTAATTTCCAAAGAAATTAAAGAATAAATCATCTTGTTCAGGGTTATGTACTACATAACCAACAGCAATTTTATTATTTGTTAATTTTATAAGTTCATCGGCTTTTTCTTTTCCAAAAGCACCACAAAGTTCGATAGCTCCCACACCTTCTTTTTCTAGTTCTAAAACTTTTTTACGAGCCTCTTCAAAAGAGTTAACAGTATAAATATAAGTAGTAGAGTTTTTTGTTTCAAATTTAGCATTGTGTTCTTCAGAATAATTTTTTCCCATTAAAATAAAGGCAAACTTTTTCATAGTCCCTCCTAAAAAATAAAGTCTTTATGAAAATATTTTATAGCTTTTTATTAGAAAAATCAAATTATTTTATCAAATATAAGTCCTATAAAATAATAGAATATTAATTATTTTTGATAGAAAATAAAATTTTAATCTTTTTGAAAAAATATTGCAAGTAAAATAGCCTAAAAACATATACTAATGTAGTATTTGCGAAAAATAAGACATTTTTTTAACAAAAAATTCGTAAAATTTTCTTGACAATAAAATACAAAGTTGGTATACTTTAGTTAAGAAAAAGATAAAAATAGTATTTTATAAAATAAAAAATATTTTTTAATGAAGCAGTAAGGAGGCAGATGTTATGTTTTTAAAAGTTACGGAGGAACACGAAGCTCTAAGAGCAAAAGTAAGAGAATTTGCAGAAACAGAAATTAAACCAATCGCTTTTATGCTGGATCAGAACAATGAATTTCCTACAGAGGCAATAAAGAAGCTAGGGGAAATGGGACTTATGGGTATTCCATATCCTAAAAAATATGGAGGAGCAGGGCTTGATGCTCTTAGCTATGCAATAGCTGTAGAAGAGCTTTCAAGAGTTGATGGAGGTTCAGGAGTAATTTTATCAGCTCATGTATCTTTAGGATCATACCCAATTATGGCTTATGGAACAGAGGAACAAAAGAAAAAATATTTAGTACCACTTGCAAAAGGTGAAAAAATAGGGGCATTCGGTCTTACAGAGCCAAATGCAGGAAGTGATGCAGGAGGAACTGAAACAACAGCAGTTCTTAATGGAGATCACTACATATTAAACGGAGAAAAGATATTTATAACAAATGCTCCCAAGGCAGATACATATATAGTTTTCGCAGTAACAACTCCAGGAATAGGAACAAAGGGGATAAGTGCATTTATAGTTGAAAAAGGTTGGGAAGGATTTACTTTCGGAGATCACTATGATAAACTTGGAATCCGTTCATCATCAACAGCACAGCTTTTATTCAATGATGTAAAAGTTCCTAAAGAAAATCTTCTTGGAAAAGAGGGAGAAGGATTTAAAATAGCTATGTCTACTCTTGACGGAGGAAGAATAGGAATCGCTTCTCAAGCTCTTGGAATTGCACAGGGAGCTTACGAACATGCTCTTGAATATGCAAAAGAGAGAGAACAATTTGGAAAACCAATAGCTCACCAACAAGTAATATCATTCAAACTTGCAGACATGGCTACAAAACTTAGAGCAGCAAGACTTTTAGTATATACAGCAGCTGAGCTTAAAGAAGCACATATTCCTTATGGAATGGAATCAGCTATGGCAAAACAATATGCTTCTGACATCTGTTTGGAAGTTGTAAATGATGCTCTTCAAATTTTTGGAGGAACTGGATACCTTAAAGGAATGGAAGTTGAAAGAGCTTATAGAGATGCAAAAATCTGTACAATCTATGAAGGAACAAACGAAATTCAAAGACTTGTTATAGCTTCTCACATTATTGGAAGAATTCCTCAAGATTCAGGTTCATCTAAGAAAAAAGGTCCAATTGCTGGAAACAGAAAGAAAATGATTTTAAAAGATGGAACAGTTGAAGAAAGAGTGGCTAAACTTGTAGAATCTTTAAAATCTGATGGATATGATTTCACAGTAGGAATCCCTCTTGATACTCCAATCACAAAAGCCGATCGTGTAGTAAGTGCTGGAAGAGGAATTGGTAAAAAAGAAAATATGAAACTTATTGAAGATCTTGCAGTACAAGCAGGAGCAGCAGTAGGATCATCTCGTCCTGTAGCAGAAGAACTGAAATATGTTCCTCTTAACAGATATGTGGGAATGTCAGGGCAAAAGTTTAATGGAAACCTTTACATTGCTTGTGGAATTTCAGGAGCAGGACAACATCTTAAAGGAATAAAAGATGCAACTACAATAGTGGCAATTAACAATAATGCAAATGCACCAATATTTAAAAATGCTGATTATGGAATTGTGGGAAATGTGGAAGAAGTTTTACCACTTCTTACAGCAGCACTTGATAATGGAGAGCCTAAAAAAGAAGCACCTCCTATGAAAAAAATGAAAAAACCGTTTATCAAAAAAGCGGCACCAAGTTTTAAAACTTATGTATGTAATGGATGCGGTTATGAGTACAATCAGGAACTTGGAGATCCTGAAAACGACATTAAACCTGGAACACCTTTTGACAAACTTCCTGAAGAATGGATTTGTCCTGACTGTGGAGAATCAAAAGAAGAATTTATTGAGGTTTAATAATTAAAATTGGAGGAGGCTGAAAAATATGCATTGTGTAAGAAAAGTAACTGAGGATTTATTCTGGGTAGGAGCGAATGAGCACCGTTTAAATCTTTTTGAAAATATACACCCTATATCTCGTGGGGTTTCATATAACTCATATTTATTAATGGATAAGAAAACAGTTTTATTTGATACTGTAGACTGGGCTGTATGCCGTCAGTTTTTAGAAAATGTAGAGGCAGTACTTGGAGGAAGAAAACTTGATTATATGGTAATCAACCATATGGAACCAGACCATGCAGCTTCTATTGAAGAAATACTTCTTCGTTATCCTGAAGTAAAAGTAATCAGTACAGAAAAAGCATTTATGCTTATGCACCAATTTGGTTTTGATGTAGAAGACAGAAAAGAGGTTGTAAAAGAGGGAGATACTAAATCTTTCGGAAAACATAATGTTGTCTTTGTATCAGCACCAATGGTACACTGGCCAGAAGCTATGGTAACATTTGATACAACAAACGGAGTTCTTTTTGCAGCTGATGCTTTCGGATCATTCGGGGCACTTGACGGAAAACTTTTCAATGACGAAGTAAACTTTGACAGAGATTGGATTGATGATGCAAGAAGATACTATACAAATATAGTTGGAAAATATGGACCTCATGTACAGGCACTTCTAAAAAAAGCAGCGACAATTGATATTAAAATAATTTGTCCTCTTCATGGTCCTGTATGGCGTTCAAACCTTGGATACTTTATTGATAAATATGATAAATGGAGCAGATATGAGCCTGAAGAAAAAGGAGTTATGATTGTATATGCTTCAATGTACGGAAATACAGAAGCAGCAGCAACTGTACTTGCTTCAAAACTTGTGGAAAAAGGAATGAGTAATGTGGTTATGTATGATGTGTCGAATACTCATGTATCACAACTTATTTCAGAAACATTCAAATACAGCCATATAGTTCTTGCATCAGTAACATACAATCTTGGAATATATCCTATGATGCACAACTATTTAATGGATATGAAGGCATTAAATGTACAAAATCGTACAGTAGCCATTGTTGAAAATGGATCATGGGCTTGTAAATCTGGAGATCTAATGAAAGAATTCTTAGACGGAATGAAACAAATGACTGTTATAAATGAAAGATTGACTATGGTATCATCATTAAACGAAGAAAAACAAGATGAAATGGATATGCTAGTTGACAGTATCTTAGATTCGATGAAAGACTAAATAAGACCTTACTGTAAAAATTAAAAAATATCAAACTGTGAAAAGGCCGATATGAGAAATTATATCGGCTTTTTCATTTAAAAAATTATCATAAAAAAATTTTTTTATTACATAAAAAACAGAAGTTATAGCTTGATGAAAAATAAAGACGGTGCTATAATAAGAAAAAATAAAAAGTTCATAAATTATCATTTTAACAAGGAGATGTTTATATGAATGAAAAGAAAAAGTTATTAATCGGAATTACAACAGCAATTCTTATAGCTGGGGTCATTTCAGGAATGGCATCTGGTAATCCCTTTGCTAAGAAAAAACCTAAAAATTTTGGTTTTGTAGAGAATGTTTTAAAAACTTTTCAGTATGATTTAAATGTGTCGGAAAGAAGGACTGCCAAAGAGTACAAGCCTTTGGATATGGCAGGAATAGAGGCAAAGGTAAAGGGAGTTAAGGCAGAAAATGATAGTTTAAAAATTGAAGAGATAAAAAATGACAAAGGACAAGTTATAGGAACTAAGGAGTATAAGAAAAACGGAACAATTATTATTACTAATCTGGAAAAAGGAAAAGTAGTTTCAACAGAAACAATAGAAAAAGAAAAAAATAATAAATATAACGGAAAAGCAGAACTTCTTTATTCTGATGGGGTAAAACAGACTTATACATACAAAAAAGGAATAAAAGAGGGTAAAGCAGAAATTCTATTTAATAATGGGGACAGAGAAGAATATATTTATAAAAATGATATTCCTGAAGGAAAGGCTGTGTATTATTTTTCAAATGGGGATAAAGAAGTATACAGCTATAAAAATGGTATGCTTGATGGAGAAGCTGAATATATTTATGCAGATGGAAAAAAAGAAACTTATAAATATGTAAATGGGGAAAGACAATAATTTTTATGAGAGGGGAAAATTATGAAAAAAGCGATTATATTTTTTAACTTACTTTTAGCTTTAGGTATAGGTGGATGCAGTAATGCAGATGTAAATAATGTTATGAGTTCAATTTCAAATACATTGGAAACAGGAATAAATAATGTATCTGATTTTGTGAATAAACTTGCAGCAAGTAAACCTGTGTGTGTATTTCCTGCTGTACCGCAGTCAAAATATTTTGAGATGGACAACTATAAATTTGATATAAAATATGCAGATGATATGGGAATTGAAATAACAGCCAGTGCTGTATTTTATAATAAAACAGATTCAAAAATGGATATAATAATAGATTTTCCTATATATGATCTTTATGGAAACATGGTAAGTAAAGGTGTAATTTCAAGAACTGTATATAATACAGGGGCAGATACAATAAGAGGATGGTATGATGAATATCGTTTTAAAAAGGATCTTAGAATTGTGCAGGAGCAAATAAGAACTCGTGTTTATATGAATGGAAAACTTATTGCTTCATCAGGAAATATAAAATCTTCAGCAGTTTCAAAAAAATCTTCTGCTCAAAAAACACAGGCAAAACCTGTGCAAAAACAACAGCTTCAAACTCAAAAAACAGAAACTGTAAATTCTGCAAGTCCAAAACCTAGACAAACAAGACAGACTATAAAAAGATAGAGGGGGAAAATAAAATGGAAAAAACTCAAAAATATATAGCAGTGGTAAAACAACTTGAAAATCAAAAGTTTCTGATAAAGTTTCCTGATTTTGAAGGAATAAGCAGTGTGGCAGAGAAAGAGGAAAGCATTGAAAAAGTAGCATCTGGAATTTTAAATACAAAAATCCAAGAATTAAAAGATGAAAAAATAGAGCTTCCTGCTCCTATGGGAATAGTTCAGGTGCAAAAATTATTGCAAGAGGGAGAATTTACTATTTTCATCTCTCCAAAAAGCAGTTCAAAACCAATAATAGATAAAGAAAATTTAAAGAATACCTTTGATGCTCTTCGTGATAAATCCTTTAAGGAAAATGTGGAGAAGATTTATTCAAAATCAGAGGAAGTAATAAAAGACAAGATAGGAACTAATGTAAAAGAGGAAAATTATAATCTTATTGGTACAGCAGGAGGAGCTTTATTTGCTGTTTCATCTCTTCTTCCTGTGGTAGGAGCTAATGTTCCTTTCTTTGGAACTCTTAGAATAGGATTTTTTAATCTTTCAGAACTGGAAGCTTATAAGGATATTTTAGATATGACAGGAAGAATATTTATGATAAGATTTGTAATATTGCTTATGGTTATGAGTGGATTATTTACAGCTTACTCAGCTTTTTATAAAAAATATTTCTATCTGAAAAATGCTGTTTGTATTTCAGCAGGATTATTTGCAGTAACTTTTGTATATGTATTTTTCCAAATTATGAGAATAGAAAGTGAAGTAAGAAAATATGTTGGTCTTTCTTATGCATGGTTTGGACTTTTTATTGCTGTTGTATTAATGGGAATTTCTTTTGTGCTGATAAATAAAAACAAAACAGCTGAGGAGGAATAGTTATGAAAAAGATATTGGTTGTTTTGACAATGGCTTTTTTGATGTGTTCCTGTGGAAATTTTAAAGAACTCAGCAGAGAGGAAAAATTTTCTCTTGTTTATAATGCTGAAATTTTAAGAAAAAGAGATGCTAGAGAAGAGATAAATAAAATATATGAAGAGTTGGATAAATATATAGCCAAAAATGACAGTGATGCTGTTGAAGAGAGAGAAGAATATGAAAAAATTACAGAATATCTAGATGATGCTGCAAGAAAATATAAATATTTTCTTCCTGGAAATGGATGGCTGGATTCTGATGAAGCAAGATATCCATCTTTGAAAGAGATTGAAGGGAAAAAGGGTGAACCTGTAAGTGCTCAATTTCGTTTGTATGCTGATGGAGATGATATATATGATTATCTGACAAACAAACTTTTTACAGGAACAGCAATTTTTCGTTATGGAACAGGAGATATACAAGAAGTTGTTGAAATAAAAAATGGAAGAATTATAAATACTATTCAAAAAAATAAGTTTGATAGAAATAATAATCTTATAGAAGAAGATTTTTATGACAGTAATAAAAAATTGAAAGCTTCTAAAAAATATACAAGAGAGGGAGCTATAAAAGAAGAACTTTATATTTTAGAAAGATACAGCAATGGAAATGTAAAAACAGATTATATTATTTACAACTGGGAAAAAACTGGAAAAGTCAGAGAATATAATACAGTTGGTAAAATTATAAAAGAAACAGTAAAATAATAAAAATTGAGAATGTAAATAATTTCGTATTGATTATTAATTTTTAAATTGTTTTAAAGGCTGAAAGGAAGTTAAAAACCTTTCAGTCTTTTTTCATATTTTATTGCTAGTTGTCCTTTAATAAGTAATATCTATAATATGAAAAAATATTTTAAAATCTGAAAAAATCTTATTACAGCTATGTCTGCTAAAAATAGAGATGGCAGCAAGAAAAGGAGCAATTCCTGTTATGGCATCCTTAGAAGAAGTTTTAAAAAGCAATTTTGAAGTAAAAAATAAAAAAATTGACAAATAAAAAATATTGATTTATAATGCGTGTAGAATAAAAAATGAATAGTTCCGGTAGGTAAGGCTACTACAGGGATATGGGTTGCTGCCGCGAAATAGTGGAGACACTATGAGATGGTTTGAACAGGCAATATCGAAAACAAGGTATTATCTAATGCAATTTCACCGCCCTGCAGAGTTAAAGCTCAAACGGTGGCAGAAATGAAAAAATGATATTTTTGTTTTTATTTCTGAAGTTTTTATGGTTTATAATTCCATTTCACCGTTATTACTATGAAGTGGAATTTTTTATTTATTAAATTTTTATAAAAAAGGAGGAAAAAGTTATGGATACGGAAAGTAGCGGCATACAACTAAAAAAACAGAATAGTTTCATTACAGACATTTTCAGTATCTGTAATATTTTTTCTCATAAATAATAGGTTTTGTTCTTTTAGTTGTGCGCCATATTATTTAAATTCTATTTTATTTAAGGAGGATATGGCAATGAAAAAAACTATGAGAAAAATTAAAAAAGAGTTAGAGAAGAAAAATTTAAAATTAGAAGATAACAATATTTTTAGAGAGTTATCTCTTCTAAAAATTGAGGAAGTTTTAAAAAAATTTAATTCTAGTCTTAATGGATTAGAGGAACATCAAGTAGAGGAAAATAAAGAGAAATATGGAGAAAATGTAATTATACACGGGAAGAAGAAAAACCTTATTAGAAAAATAACAGAGGCTTTTATAAATCCTTTTACAACAATTTTATTTTGTCTTGTTCTTATATCAATAGTAACAGATATAATAATTCCATTGCATACAAATTCTCCAGAGAATGTAAGTTATACTACAGTTATTATAATTACAACAATGGTTGTAATATCAGGATTTTTACGTTTTATTCAAGAAAGTAAAAGTAGTAATGCAGCAGAAAAACTTACAGCTATGATAACAACAACAGCTTCTA
This sequence comes from Fusobacterium sp., assembly GCA_019416865.1. Lineage (GTDB taxonomy): Bacteria > Fusobacteriota > Fusobacteriia > Fusobacteriales > Fusobacteriaceae > Fusobacterium_B. Next base: position 8,983 of record DXWL01000021.1, on the reverse strand, counting down.
TAAAAAGAGCTTTTGAAGATAAAAAAGAGATAGATATAAAAAATATAGTTGTTGGAGATATTATATTTTTTGCTGCTGGGGATATGATACCAGCAGACGTAAGAATTATTCAAAGTAAAGATTTTTTTGTAAGTCAATCTTCTCTTACAGGAGAGAGTGAGCCAGTAGAAAAAATTCCAAAAGGTACAAATTCAAAAGAAAAATCTATCACAGAGTTAGAAAATATTCTTTTTATGGGAAGTAATGTTATAAGTGGCTCAGCAGTAGGAATAGTAGTTTCAGTTGGAAATAACACTGTTTTTGGAAAAACAGCAGAATTAATAGCAGAAGATTCTCCTGCTTCAAGCTTTGAAAAAGGAGTAAATTCTGTATCATGGATACTTATTCGTTTTATGCTTGTAATGGTACCAGTTGTATTTTTTATAAATGGCTTTACAAAAGGAAGTTGGATACAAGCTCTATTATTTGCAATTTCAGTTGCAGTTGGGCTTACTCCAGAAATGCTGCCAATGATTGTAACTACAAGTCTTGCTAAAGGTGCTGTATCTATGGCAAAGAAAAAAACAATTATAAAAAATCTTAACTCAATTCAAAATTTTGGATCAATAGATATATTATGTACAGATAAAACAGGAACAATTACGCAGGATAAAGTAGTTTTAGAATATCATATGGATGTTCATGGAAAAGAAGATAATCGTGTACTGCGTCATGCATTTCTAAATAGCTGGTTTCAAACAGGACTTAAAAATCTTTTAGACTTATCTATAATAGAAAAAACAAATGAGGAATCTATAAAAGATTTTTCTTTAAAAAATATTGAAAATTTATATACAAAAATAGATGAAATACCTTTTGATTTTTCTCGTCGTCGTATGACAGTTGTTATAGAGGATAGAAATAAAAAAACTCAAATGATAACAAAAGGTGCAGTTGAAGAAATTTTATCTATATGTAAATTTGTAGAGTATAATAGAAAAATTGAAATTTTAGATAAGAATCTTAAAGAAGAAATAATGAATACAGTAAGAAGTTTTAACGAGGATGGACTTAGAGTTATTGCTGTAGCACAGAAAAATAATCCTTCACCTATTGGAAAATTTAGTGTAAAAGATGAAGAAGATATGGTTCTTATTGGATATCTTGTATTTTTAGATCCTCCAAAACCAACAACTTTCGCTGCTATAAATGCATTAAAAGAATATGGTGTAACAACAAAAGTTCTTACAGGAGATAATGATCAAGTTACAAAAAGTATTTGTGGAAAAGTTGGAATAAATATAGATGAAATTCTTTTAGGAAGTGATATAGATAAGATGACAGATGAAGAACTAGGAGAGAAATCAGAAACTATTAATGTTTTTGCAAAACTTTCTCCAGCCCAAAAAACAAGAGTGGTAAAAGTTCTTCGTAATAAAGGGCATGTAGTTGGATTTATGGGAGATGGAATAAATGATGCTTCAGCTATGAAAGAGGCAGATATTGGAATATCAGTAGATACAGCAGTTGATATTGCAAAAGAAGCAGCAGATATAATTCTACTTGAAAAAAATTTAATGGTTCTTGAAGAAGGAATAATTGAAGGAAGAAAGACATATGCTAATATGATAAAGTATATAAAAATGACAGCTTCATCTAATTTTGGGAATATGTTTTCAGTTCTTATTGCAAGTGCTTTTATTCCATTTCTTCCTATGATGAGTGTTCATCTTATTGTTTTAAATCTTATTTATGATTTATCCTGTACAGCTATTCCTTGGGATAATGTAGATAAAGAGTTTTTAAAAGTTCCAAGAAAATGGGATGCTTCATCAATAGGAAAATTTATGTTATGGATAGGTCCTATAAGTTCAATTTTTGATATTACTACATATATAATTATGTACTTTATTATTTGTCCTATGCTATCAGATGGACTTACTTATCATATGATTTCTAATGGTGGAACTCGTGAGATATACGAAGCAATGTTTCAAACAGGATGGTTTATAGAGTCAATGTGGACTCAAACTTTTGTTATTCATATGATAAGAACTTCAAAAATCCCGTTTATTCAAAGTAGAGCTTCAAAGAGTGTATTTTTTATGACAATGATAGGAATAGGAATAATTTCTATTTTACCTTATACTCCTCTTGCTGCTATTTTAGGGCTTGTAAAATTACCATTAATATATTGGTTCTTTTTATTATTAACTATTGTAGCATATACAATACTTGTAACTTTTATTAAGAAAAAATATATAAAATATTATGGAGAATTTTTATAAATTATTTACAACTAATCAACTTAAAAAATGATAATTTTTAGTTATTAGAATGAATAATCTATTTTTGCTTGTTATTAAGTTTTTTTGTGATTGTTTATAAAAAAAATAAAAAAAATTATTTGACAAACAAAATATTATATGATATTATTAAGTCAAGATTGATTTCTGCTTCAAGACTGAAATTTGGTGATGATGGTGAGAGTCTTGGAGTTCCTACCCTAAACTTTAAAAAACAGAAAAAGCCGACTTTCTCAATAAAGAAAAGGACGGCTTTTTCTGTTTATATGGATATATTTTATACACAGCAGTCTGTAAAATTTATTTGACATTTAGGCAAAAATGTTATAACCTATAAGAAGGAATTATTTCGGAGGAAACAGTATGGAAGTTGTTATTACATCAATTATAAATAATAATGGCAATTTCATGGGATTTGAACTCTTGTAATAGGTAAAGAGGGCAAATCCATTTTGACATATTAAAATATGATTTATGCCCTTTCTTCTGAATAACAAAGTTAAATCAAAGTCGTCTGGGTATAAAACAGATGACTTTTTTTATTTCAAAATCAATTATTTGATATATATTTAAACGAAGAGGTGGAACTATGGAAGAAGTATTTGTACCTGCAGGATATGAAAACAAACTTAGCCTGTTGGAAACAGAAGTAAGTATTAAAAAAGTAAAGGATTTCTTTGAAAGAGCTTTGTCTTATGAACTTAATTTGACAAGGGTATCAGCTCCTTTATTTGTAAGAGAGGACTCAGGGCTTAACGACAACCTAAGCGGACATGAGAAACCTGTATCTTTTACAACAAAATTGAATGATGGGGATTATCATATTGTCCATTCCCTTGCAAAATGGAAAAGAATGGCTCTGCATAAATATAATTTCCCTATGCATACAGGTCTTTACACAGACATGAACGCCATAAGAAGAGAGGAAGACCTTTCAAATATCCACTCTCTTTATGTTGACCAATGGGACTGGGAACTTATTATAAAAAAAGAGGAAAGAACTGAAAAAACATTAAAAGTTATAGTAAATAATATTTTCAGAGCTTTCAAAAAAACAGAGGAATATATTTTAAGAGAATATCCTCAGCTTTCTAAAAAACTTCCTGAAGAGATTACTTTTATCTCTACACAAGAACTTGAGGATAGATATCCAAATCTTACTCCAAAAGAGAGAGAACATGCAATAGCAAAAGAGTATAAAGCAGTATTTATCACACAAGTTGGAAAAACTCTTGCGTCAGGAGAAAAACATGATGGAAGAGCTCCTGACTATGATGACTGGGATTTAAACGGAGATATTTTATTCTGGTATCCTCCATTAAACAGATCTATTGAGCTTTCATCAATGGGAATAAGAGTAAGTGAAGAAAGTCTTGCAAGACAACTGAAAGAAGCAGGAGCTGAAGAGAGAAAAGAATATCCTTTCCACAAAGCTCTTCTTGAAGGAAAACTTCCTTATACTGTAGGAGGGGGAATTGGACAATCAAGAATCTGTCTGTTCTTCCTTGATAAAGTTCATATAGGAGAGGTTCAAGCTTCTGTATGGCCTAAAGAGATGGTAGAAGCTTATGAGAAGCACGGAGTTCATTTCCTATAAAAAAATTTAGGAGGAGAGATGTCGGGGAAAATTAATTTTTATTATGGAGTAGTAGGTTCGAGAAAATCTTCAGAACTTCTTCTTACTGCTCACAGAAATAAGAGTGTTGGAAAAAATGTAGAGGTATTTCAGCCTTATAAAAATAACAGAGATGGAAATAAAATTTCCAGCAGAGCTATGGAATACACTATTGATGCTGTAATAGTTACAGAGGATTTTAATATTTATGATTACTGTGTTGAGCATAAACTGGATCTTATTTTAATAGATGAGTTTCAATTTCTTTCAAAAAATCATTGCGATCAGCTTGTGCAGCTTATGATAGATACAGATATGAATATATTTTTATATGGACTTATGAGCAACTTCAGAGGGGAACTTTTCCCCACTGTTGCTTATATGCTTCCATATATTACAACTCTTAATGAAATAAAGACAGTATGCGGACATTGTGGAAAAAGAAAGGCTACAATGAATGTTATGATAGGAGATGTGGAAGCTGATAAAGATGGTATTTCAATAGGAAACCATTTTAATGGTGTGTGTGCCGTATGTTTCAAAAAACTTACAGAGAAAAAATAAATTTTTTGAGGTGAATGTCTATGAGCAGTGAGAACAAAAAATATTATAATTTCAATGAAGAGAGTTTTGCAATAATCACCAAAAAAGCTTTAGAAAACAAGAAAATAGGAAAGGCTGTAAGAACAGATGAGATTGCAGCTGTTGATGACAGCGGCTGGAGATTGAGTTTCGGTGATGAGGATAAGGAATATTTGAGCAGTCCAAATAATATTTCCCTGATTACCCTTGAATCAGCCCTTTCTTATGAACCTCTTTTAGAAAAAGTTTTTGAAGAAGAGGGGTATATATACATCTATGATAAAGAAAAAGGATTTTTCACAGAGAAAAAATAGTAAATAAAAAACCACAGCAGATGCTGTGGTTTTAATTTTCGTTTTTCAATTATCCGATTACTACGTTAGCAGCTTGAGGACCTTTTTGACCTTCTTTAATATCGAAAGTTACGTGTTGTCCTTCTTCTAAAGTTTTGAATCCTTCTTTTTGGATTTCAGAGAAGTGTACGAATAAATCTTTTCCTTCTTCAGAAGTGATGAATCCGAATCCTTTCTCAGCGTTAAACCATTTTACTGTACCTTTGTTCATTGTGTTACCTCCATAAAATACTATTTTTTCACATAAATAAGAAACTTGTTGCAGTTAAACCTTTAAAAGTATTTTATAGAACTACAAAGATACTTTAAAACAAACTAATCAAAAACTTTCTAAATTTATATTACGCACATATGATAGCACTTTATGGGCATTATGTCAAATTTTTATTTACTCTCTTCCTCTTTTAAGCAGAAAATTTTTCTCTCAGCTCTTTTTCAATTACAGCTGAAAGTTCTTCTTCATTGCAGATATTTTTATATTTTTCTTGAATCATAGTTTCTATAAGCATAATGAACTCTTTTTCAGAACTCATATTTGGCACAAATCCTGATTTGAAAAGATTTTTTGCCAGTCTGTATATAAATTTTCTCACACTGTAAAGATCTGTTTTTACAAGCTCATCCCCTGCTATCTTTCTTTCACAGGCATTAAGGCTGTGATTTTTAAAATATTCATAGGGACTCTCCTTTAAATATTCCTCTATTTCTAAATCTGTCAAATACATAACTCTTCCCTCCTTAATCTCCTGTTATGACTTAATATACACTTTATTTAAAAAAAAATCAACTTTTTTTATTGGAAATTTATTGACTTTACTGTTATTTGGGATATACTATAATTAGAGAGTGTCTTAAAAGGAGGAGCTTATGAAAAAATTACTATTATTTCTATTTTTGATTACAGCTGTTTCTTCTTCTGCAGAATTTAAAATGAAGTTTGTAGAGAGAAAGGACGGTTTCAATGGTTTTCCTGTTTACACATATACAACAAATGATTATGACAGAGATAGGGATCTTCCTGCACTCATAAAAAAAGCCAAAGAGCTGAAAGAAAAAGAAAAAGTTGATGAGATTACTCTTCTTTTGGAAATGGACGGAGTATATGGGTATATTGACAGAGTAGATCTTCAGGAAGACAAGTTTTATATTGATGTGGAAAGCGATGATGATTATGTTCAGCTTCTTGTCAATGAGGATAATTTCATAAAATATAAAAAAGCAGGACTTGTAAAATAAAAGGGATATCAAGCCCTTTTTCTTTTAATCTATTTTTTTGTAAAAATTCCCCTCTTTAAACAGATATATTCTGTTTGGATGAGATGGAGAATATCTTATCTCTATCTCCTCACCATTTAATTCTTTTAAAACATCATCTCTATATACTCTGTTTTTAAACCTTACTGATGAAAGACTTACTTTTCTTTTTGAAGACATAAGAAAGCAGTCCAACTCTCTGAAAATTTTTCCCTCTTCCAAACTGTCTGTATATGGTTTTGTGCTGTATTTTCCAGAATCAAGGTATATATATGAATTTATAAATTCCTTAATCTCTTCTTCATCTACATTTTTTTCTTTTGAAATATAGTATTTATAAATATCTCCCTTAAGAAAATCTATAAACTGATCAATTTTTTTTTCTTCGCTTTTGTATTCTAAAATTTTTATTCCAGTACTGTCGTAGATATTTTTTACAATCTCTCTGTTTATAACAGCTTCAGAACTTAAAAGAATCTCTTTAGGTTTTATAAAATATTTACTTAAAGCAGATACTTTTAAAATAGTTTCTCTGAAAAAATCTAGGATATTATAGATATTTCCTGCTTCGTAATATAAAAGATAATTTATTATCTCAAGAGAAGCCACATCAAAAATAATTAAAAGTTTTGGTACTTTGTAGGAATTTTCTTTTTCTTTTACAAGAATATAAAGGGAAGTTTCCACAGCAGCATATACCTCATGCTCTTTTTTTATTTTTTTCATATGAAGTCTGCTTGTTTTTTTGAAAAATCCGTCAAGATTACTGACAATTCTATAAAAAGTTGGGTAGCTTATATTATATTCTTTTTTTTCAAGGTAATTTCTGCATTTATCATAAAGTCCTGTAATACTGTTTTCTCCGCTGTCCCTGTATATTTTTTTAATAATATCTATTCCCTCATCATCTATTGCTCTGAAAGAATTTTTATCCTGACGCTCTTTTTTATCAAGTCCAAGCATACCTTTTTCTTTATATGCCTTTATCCATCTTTTAAGAGTGGCATAGGATATATCAGTTTCTTTTTCTATATCTTTCAGCTTTTTTTCTTTCCTTAAAAAAGGCTCAATTATTTTGAATCTTTTTATCTGAGTATCTTTTTCTGAATCCATAAATGTCCCTCTCCCAAAACCTATATTTCATTGGTATTTCCATTGTACTATAAATATTATTAAAAATCAATCTATATCATTCATGAACTTTTTATTTAAAAAAAGGCTCATTTTATTAGATAAAAAACTTGACTTTTTTATAAAAAATAGTTATCATTCTCTTGTAAATAAAATTTAATGAAATAGTATATGTTATTATTTAGGAGGGAAAATGAAGGCTTTTGCAGAAATTCAAAAAATAGGAAAAGCTCTTATGACACCGGTGGCAATTCTTCCGGCAGCAGGACTTTTTTTAGCATTTGGTAACAAATTAGGAATTCCTTTAATGGAACAGGCAGGACAGATAATATTTACTAATCTGCCGCTTCTATTTGCAGTGGGAGCAGCAATTGGACTTGTGGGAGGGGACGGAGTAGCGGCTCTTTCAGCAGTAGTTGCAATTTTAATAATGAATACAACAATGGGAATTGTTTCTGATGCAGCAGCAGGGGTTGCAGCAGGAGATATGGCTTATGGTATGGTTATGGGAATACCTACTTTACAGACAGGAGTTTTTGGAGGATTAATTGCAGGAATTATTGCAGCTGTATGTTATAAAAAATTCTATAAAACAGAACTTCCTGCATTTTTGGGATTCTTTGCAGGAAAAAGACTTGTTCCTATTATGACAGCACTTCTTGCTTTTCTTGTGGGACTGGCTATGCCTGTTATTTGGGTTCCTTTCCAAGCAGGACTTGCAAAACTTAGCTATCTTGCAAATGAAACAAATACAAATATCTCAACATTTATATTTGGGGTTATAGAAAGATCTCTTATTCCTTTTGGACTTCACCATATTTTCTATGCTCCTTTCTGGTATCAGTTTGGTGAGTATACAAATGCAGCAGGACAAGTGGTAAGCGGAGATCAGACTATATGGTTTGCTATGCTTAGAGATGGAGTTACAAACTTCACAAGTGCAACTTATTCTGGAGCAGGAAAATTCTTAACAGGAAAATATCCATTTATGATGTTTGGACTTCCGGCAGCAGCTCTTGCAATGTATCATGAAGCTAAAACAGAAAATAAAAAAATGGTTGGAGGAATTCTGTTTTCAGCAGCTCTTACATCTTTCCTTACAGGGATAACAGAGCCTCTTGAGTTCTCATTCCTTTTTGTTGCACCTGTTCTTTATGGAATCCATTGTATTTTTGCAGGACTTTCATTTATGCTTATGAATATGTTCGCTGTAAGAATCGGAATGACTTTTTCAGGAGGGCTTATTGACTACATCGTTTTTGGTGTCCTTCCAGGAACAAGTGGATTTGAAAACCACTGGTATATGGTAATTATTGTAGGGCTTGTGTTCTCTGTAATTTATTATTTTGGTTTCAGATTTGCTATAAGAAAGTTTAATCTTATGACTCCAGGAAGAGAGGAAACTAAAAAAGAACAAGCAGATGTAAAAGTTGATGGAAATGAACTTGCTGTTCTTGTTTTAAATGCTCTTGGGGGAAAAGAAAATTTGGTTTCTCTTGATGCCTGTATCACAAGACTTAGAGTAGAGGTTAAAGATACAGGAAAAGTTGATGATAAAGAGCTTAAAAAACTTGGAGCTTCAGGAGTATTAAAAGTTGGGGCTAATGGAGTTCAGGCAATTTTTGGTTCAAAAGCACAGTTTATTTGTAATGACCTTAAATCAATGACAGGAATTTAATTCACAACAACTTAATATAGACTTTTTTACAAAAAAGGGGCTGTTGCAAATTTGTAAAAAATAAAATTCTCTAAGAAAAAATAGT
>DXWL01000020.1 GCA_019416865.1 Fusobacterium sp. | reverse complement strand
AATTTTTAATATCGAGAATTTTATTTTTACAATTTTATAAATGCAACAGCCCCATTTTTTTATGAAATAATTAATTTTATAATACTTCTAATTTGATTTTCTTTTTTGAAATAAATGTAATTCTAAGTTCACTGTTTATTGCTGCATTTTCTTGGAACCAAATTTTAAGAGGTTTGTTTCCAATAATTCTGGCAGTATTAGAAACATTTGCCGTTCTGTTTATTTTTCCAGGAATAGTTTGTTTATCCCCTACAACAATCTGAATATCAGTTTTGTCTTCTCCTACAAGGTGGGAGTAAGAAGTTTTAAGATTAAAGAAACCTCTTTCGTAATAACTTTTTCCTAAAATAAATATATATGATTCATGTTCTTTTTTAACTTTTTCTTTTTTAGCAGGAACTTCTTTTCCTTCAGCAGCAGCTTGTTTTACAGCAGCTTCTTCTAATTCTCTCTCTTTTTCTTTTTCCTTTTCAGACTTTAGAACAGCATTTCTGTCTTTACCTACAATATTTTTCATACGATCTTTTAAATCATCACCATTCCAAGAAGGATTTATCTCTTTTATAATATTTGTAATTTGAACATTTGAAAATTTTACAGCAAGTCCAAACCATTTTTTATTTTTTAGAGCATATATAAATACATCTTTATCATCTAAAACTTTTAAAAGAGAGTTTTTTACAGCTATTTTATCAAGGTCAAGATTAGATGGATTTACAAATGAGCTAAGGTAAGTTTCAAAGTTTCCTTCAGCAGCAGCCATATATACAACTGTAGAATCCTGAACAAAAGCAAAAATTATATCTGTTGAATCTTTAAATTCAGATATTTCAAAAGATAAATCTTTTTCAGCTTTTTTCCACATACCAATTTTTTTAAAACCAAGTTCAAGTAATTTTTCCATGTTTTTAACCTCCCCCGAAGAAAAATAATAAAATAATTATTGAAAATAAATGTATTGTTTCTATTATAGTACCTTAAATTTAGAAAAAAAGGAAGAAAAACTTTATAAAAAAGCAATAATTTTTTAAATTTGAGTCAGAATAATAAAAAGAGATAAGAGATTTTTAATTGATATAATATAAAAAATGGTGTAAAATTGTAAAATAGAATAAATTTATTCAGGAGGTTTTCCGTGATTGTTGACAGAGAATTTGGGAAAAAATTAGTGGAAGAATTAAAAAAACAAAATAAAACAGTTGTATTCACAAATGGATGTTTTGATATACTTCATGTAGGGCATTTAAGATATTTAAATGAAGCTAAAAGACAGGGAGATGTTTTAATTGTTGGTGTCAATTCTGATGCTTCTGTAAAAAGAATAAAAGGGGAATCAAGACCAATAAACAGTGAAAAAGACAGAGCAGAAATGCTTTGTGGATTAAAAGCTGTTGACTATACAGTAATTTTTGAAGAGGATACTCCTGAAGCTCTTATAGGTGAATTAAAGCCTTCTATTCATGTTAAGGGAGGAGATTATACAAAAGATGATCTGCCTGAAACAAAAATAGTGGAAAGTTATGGCGGAGAAGTAAGAATACTTACTTTTATAGAGGGAAAATCTACTACAAATATAGTAAAAAAAATCCAAGGATAATGGTGAAAAAATGAAAAAAGTATTAAATTTTAAAGAGATAGATAAAGTTGCTGAAAAACTTGCAGATTATGTTCAGTCTGGAGATGTTGTAGCCCTTATTGGAGATTTGGGAACAGGAAAAACAACTTTTACTAAAAAGTTTGCAGAAACTTTGGGAGTAACAGATAATTTAAAAAGTCCTACTTTCAACTATGTTCTGGAATATTTTTCAGGAAGACTTCCCTTATATCACTTCGATGTATACAGACTTGGAGAAGCTGAAGAAATTTATGAAGTGGGATATGAAGATTATTTGGGTGGAGATGGAGTTATGCTTATTGAGTGGGCTGATATTATTCAATCTGAACTTCCTAAAGAATATATAAGAATAACTCTGGAATATGATGGAGATGAAACAAGAGGGGTATCTCTTGAATATGTAGGCAATAAAGAAAAAGAAAAGGAGATGCTGGAATATGTTGGTTTTAGCGATTGATACATCTACAAATGTAGGAACAGCAGGATTATATTCAACTGAAACAGGTTTGGTTGGAGAGATAACAATAAATATAAAAAGAACTCACTCTGAAAATATAATGGTGGCAATAGATAATCTTTTAAAACTTACAGAAAAAACAATAAAGGATATTGATAAAATAGCTGTAAGTATAGGTCCGGGATCTTTTACAGGAATAAGAATAGGCGTGGCTGTTGCAAAAGGACTTGCTTATTCACTGGGAAAACCTATAGCAGCTGTGAACGAACTTGATGCAATAGCATTTGGTGCAGCTGAAACAGATTGTGAAATAATTCCTATAATAGATGCCAGAAAAGAGAGAGGATATTACTGCTGTTATAAATATGAAAATGGAAAAATAATAAGAACAGAGGAATATGGAGTTGGAGAGATAAGAGATTATCTTGAGAGCAGAAAAGAGAGAAAAACTTTATTTCTTGGGGATGGGGCAATAAAATATTCAGAACTTATAAAAGAGATAATGGGAAAAAATGCAAAATTTGCCATGAAATCTTTAAGTCTTCCTAGAGCAGCAGTGATTGGAGAGATGGCAGAAAATATCGAGGATAATCTTTATACATTAGAGCCTTTTTATCTTAGCAAGGCTCAGGCTGAAAGAGAAAAAGAAGCAAAGGAACAGAGAAAATAAAATTATTAGATACTATAACGGTACACTATGTCTTAAAAAATCCTGTAGAAATTAGGAAAATATAAAAAAACTGTATGATATTTGACAAAGAATGGCTTCTATGATAGATTATACAGAGGGTTTATTTTTAAGGAGGGTACTTGAATGAGTAATATAATTAAATTGGACACAAATTCTTTTGAAAAAGAAGTTTTAAACTGCTCAGGTGTTGTATTAGTTGATTTCTGGGCTGAATGGTGTGGACCTTGTAAAATGCAGCTTCCTGTACTTGAAGAAATTTCATCAGAAATGACTGATGTTAGAGTATGTAAAGTAAATGTAGATGAAAATAATGAACTGGCAATAAAATTTGGAATAAGAAGTATTCCTACAATGATGATTTTCAAAAATGGAGAAAAAGTTGATCAGCTTGTAGGGCTTAAGCAAAAAAATGAGCTTGTTGGGAAATTAAATCAATATAAATAAAAAATAGTTATAAATAAAAACTGCTGAAATTTAAAAACAGCAGTTTTTTTTATAGAAAAAATAAAATTTTATAAAAAAATTCTTTTTGACATAATTATGACACATTCATACACTATAATTAAACCATGATGAAGATGAATAAGTAATCATAAATATAACCCTACCCTAAAGTTTAAAATATGTAGTCCCTAGAAAGAGAGATGAGTGATCATCTCTCTTTTGTTGTATTTTGATATTTTTTATAGTAAAATAGTTTTAACTATTTTATGGGGAGTGAGATTATGAATATAAAAGAGATGAGAAAGGGGTTGGAGCTTGGATTTCCTATAGTGATAGGATATGCACCTGTAGCTGCTGCTTTTGGACTCATATGTAAAACAGGAGGATTTTCTCTTTTTGAAACTTTTGCATTTTCATTTTTTGTCTATGCAGGGGCAAGTCAGTTTATGGGAGTAAATCTTCTGCTTATGGGAGTTGGAGGAGTAAGTATTGTGCTTACAACTTTCTTGGTAAATATAAGGCACTTTTTAATGAGTTCTGCAATGAGCAAAAAAATAGATGAAAAATGTTTTAAATTTGTTCCTGCAATAGCTTATGGACTTACAGATGAGGCTTTTTCTGTAGCATCTATGCAGAAAGGAAAACTTTCTCCTGAATTTATTTTAACCCTTGAATTTGTAACACATCTTTCATGGTATGGTTTCAGTATTGTAGGGTACATTTTTGGAGAATTTCTTCCTGATAATATAAGAGCAAGTATGGGAATAGCTCTTTATGCTCTTTTCATAGCAATGGTTATACCAGAAATGAAAAAATCAAAAAGTGTTGCAGCTATAGTAATTATTTCAGGAGCTATTAACTGGGCAGCAAAACAGATAAGTTTTCTTCCTAAAGGATGGAGTATAATTATTGCTGTTGTAGGAGCTTCTTTTATTGGGAGCTTTTTAATGGAAAAGGAGGGGGAAACAGATGAATAGCAATGTTTTGATGGTAATAGTAGGAATGGCTCTTGTAACATATCTGCCTAGAATACTTCCTTTTTATCTTTTTTCAAAAATGAATCTTTCAAAAAGAATGATGTTATTTTTAAAATGTATACCTTATACAGCTCTTGGGGCTCTTATTCTTCCAGATGTTTTCAGTGCAGTGGAGGGAAACAATGCAGCTTCTCTTATAGGAGCTGTAACAGCAGTTGTTCTGACATATCTGTTTAAAAATATGATTGTTACTGTAATAGGCGCTATTGCAGCAGTATATGTTGTTTTAATATTAATATAAAAATGGAGAGAATATGGAAAATAATAAAAAAGATTTTTGGAGAGTGTGGTTTAAGTTTGTAGGAATTTTAATAGGAATATTTTTAGTGTGGCTTCTGCTTATTTTTGCTTGTGAGAGATTTTTTGGAAAAACTTTTGAAAATCTGAAATATATTCATTATTTTGTATTGCTTGTAGTAATATTAAAGGCAAAAAAATGGTTTTTAAAAGAGATAGATTTTAATAAAGAGGATTATATTGATAAAAAAAGCAGTGAAAAATAATAAAGATAAAAAATTATAAAAATATTGACTTGTGAGTTGCTCATGGCTTTATAATTATCTTGTATTAAAAAGAGTGCTGCTTTTTAATAACAAAATCTCTCTAAGGACTCTTGCAGATTTCTCACCTGCGTAAAGAGTCCTTTATTTTTTATGAGATTATCAAAAGGGGGGCAGAAATTTTTTCTGTGATGGTATAGGTATGGATAAAGATAAATATTTAACAGTGGGAGAAGCGGCCAAAGAACTAGGCATAAATAAGAATACTCTTCTGTATTATGACAGGGAAGGAGTAATAATCTCTCTTCGAGATGAAAATAATTATAGGTATTATCATATTAATCAAATAAAAAATATAAGAGCAATTTTAAATTTCAGAAAATTAGGTTTCTCTTTGGAAGAGATACGAAAAATAAAAGAAAATATTATGGGAAACAGATATGAATTTATTTTAGAAAAAATTTCAGAACAGATGGAGATAAGTAAAAAAGAGATATATAAATTGGAAGCAAGAATAAAACTTTTAGAAAATCATAAAAGATACATTGAAGTTTTAGATGAAATTACACAAGCTGACAGAGAATTTATATTTATAGATAAACAAAATTATTGTTTTTCTAAAAAAGAAAATTATTTTTTTCATATTAATAAAATAAAAAATGAAGAACAAGCTGTTCTTTATACAACAAGGGAAATTGATGATTTGAATGCTGTACAGATGTTATTTCAAAAAATTGAAGAGAGAGGATATATATCAGATGGAGATATGTCTGTAGAAGTAGTTACTCCTTTTGGAGAAAATCCAAAAAATAAAAATAGGATAAAAATTTATAAAATTCATGTAAAATCCTTGACCTCTGAGCAGCTCACAGGTTTAGAATAACTGTATCGAGAGATAGAGAAATATAATAGAATTTCATGGGAGGAATTTATTATGAAAAAAACATTGTTATTACTTGGAGCATTATCATTAATTTCTTCTGCAGCATATGCAAAAGAAGTATTACCTGCAGTTGAAGAACAACCTATTGTAGTTGAAGAGGTAGTAAAAGCACAGCCAATGCTGAGAGTTACTGATGTTGGACAATACTTAGAAATAGACAACACATCAGGTGGAGAAGACATTGGACAGGAAGTTCATTTTGCTAACTATGTTGGATTAGCATATGGAGATGATTGGACATTTGGATTTATGGCAAGAAAAGCTTGGTCAATGGACACAGATGATGGTATCCATTCTGGAGATCATAGACTTGATTTAGATGTTTGGAAACATTTTAACGATAACTTCTCTTTAGGATTCAGATTCAGAAACCAAGATGATTTTGACAGATATTATTTAAGAACTAAATATTCTTATGGAATGTTATCTGGATGGATCGATGTTGCTTATCAATCAAACAACGGAAATGATGAAGTTGACCACGAAGATGCATGGTATGGAGAAGCAATTCCATTACAAATTAACTATGGACCAGCTTACTTAGGATACTATATTGAAGCAGATACTTGGGGAGTAGATACAGTTAAAAATTTAAATGTAGAAAAAGCTGGATTTGAACACTGGTACAGACAACAATTAAGATTAGGAACTAATCTTTATAATGGGGAAAAATTAACTGTTGGAGTTGAGTACAGATGGCAGTTTGATACAGATGTAGAATATGATACAAAATATATGGCACAAGGAGAAACATATGCTAAAGATGATGAACGTCATATAGTTGTATTATCAGCTGACTACAATGTAACTGAAAACTTCTCAGTTGGTGGATATTATCAATATGAATGGAGATCTTACGACAGATCAGGAGATCATGTAGAAGATAAAGCTGATAACTATTATGGAGAATTCCAAATTGGATGGAATTATAAATTCTAATATAGCCCCAAATGAAATCAAACATATAAACAGAAAAGCACCGAAGTCTACCCTCGGTGCTTTTCTATATAAGTAAAACTTTTATTTATCTGTTCATTTCATAGATAGAGTGAAGTCCTTTTATGCTTAAATCGTGGCAGTACTCATCAATCTCTTCTATCTCAGCAGAAAGAATCTTTCCAAGTCCTCCTGTTGCGATAACATAAGCATCATCACCAATTTCCTCTTTTATTTTTTTGATTATATGTTTTATCTGTCCTGCATATCCATAAAATATTCCAGCCTGAATTTGAGATATTGTATCAGTTCCTAATACACAGTCTGGAGAAGAGAACTTAACTCTTGGAAGTTTAGCTGTATTTGTGCAAAGAGCATTTATTCCCATCTCAATTCCTGGAAGAATACCTCCTCCAACATAGACATTTTTTTTCAGAACATCATATGTAGTTGCAGTTCCAAGATCAAAAATAATAAGGCTTTCTTTATCTGGAAACTCTTTAAGAGCCTGAACAATATCAATTATTCTGTCGGCTCCAAAACCTGTAGGGTTCATATTTGAAGCAAAAGTGAAAGGCAGTTTTTTATCTCTGTCAACCAACATAGGTTCGATATTAAAATATTTTCTTCCAAAAAATTGGAATATTGTAATAAGGTTTGGAACAACAGAAGAGATTATAATCCCATTAACACTGTTAATTTTAATCTCGTTAAATTTAGTTATATTTCTGAAATATGAAAAATATTCATCCTCTGTCATTTTATCATTAGTAGCTATTCTGAATGTAAGTAATATATTTCCTTTGTCATCAAAAAGTCCTGTTACTATGTGAGTATTTCCTATATCTAAAGTTATAAGCATAATTCACCATCCTTAAATTTCTATAATAAGATAAACACAACCAATTATAATATAAAATATGAAAAAATACAAAGAATTGTTTAAAAATTTGTGATATTATATAAATTGAAAAGAGAAAAATAAAGGAGCAGGTAATGAAAATCAGCGGAATAGTGGTAGAATATAATCCTTTTCACAATGGGCATAGATATCATCTTAAAAATGCCAAAGAGAAAAATAATGTTGTGATAGCTGTTATGAGCGGGGATTTTGTTCAAAGGGGAGAACCGTCTTTTATAAATAAATGGGAAAAATGCAGAACAGCTCTTGAAGAAGGTGTGGATATTGTAGCAGAGCTTCCTGTTTTTTATTCGTGCCAAAGTGCAGAGATCTTTGCAAGAGGGGCTGTAGGAATTTTAGATATTCTTGGAGCAGAGGAGATAGTTTTTGGCTCTGAAAGTAAAGATATAGAAAAAATGAAAAAGATAATCTCACTTGAAAAAAATGAAGAGTTTTTGGAAAAGCTTCGTGAAAATATGAAAAAAGGAGATTCTTATCCTACAGCTTATAATAAAGAGATTGAAAATTTTTTGGGAAAGGAATATATTGTAAATTCCAATGATATTTTAGGGATTGAATATATTAGAGGAATAGATTTTTGGAAAAGCAAGATAGTTCCCAGAGCTTTAAAGAGAGAAGGAGCAGGATATCACTCTAAGGAAACTTTAGGAAATATTGCCAGTGCTTCAGGAATAAGGGCTATGTTTGAAAAAAATGAAAATTTGGAAAATATAAAAGAGTTTATTCCTGAAAAAGCATGGGAAATTTTATTAAAATCTGTCGAAGAAGAAAAAACGGCAGATATTTCAAAATTTTATGAGCTTATAAGGTATGCTGTACTTTCAGGAAGAGAAACTATGAAGGATATTCAAGACATGGAAGAGGGATTTCATATAAGGCTTTATGAAGCAGCTCTTGTATGTGAAAATTACAGAGATTTTTTAGAGAGAATAATTACAAAAAGATTTACTATAGGAAGAGTACAGAGAATTTTAATCCATATACTTTTGGGAATAACAAAAGATATAACAGAAAATGTGAAAAAAAGAGTTCCTTATGTAAGAGTAATGGGATTTTCTCAGAAAGGGAGAGAATATCTTAAAACTCTTCAGAAAAAAAGAGAAGAGGAAGATACAAAAGAGAGTACAAAAATTATCACGGGTCTTAAAAATATACAAAAAATTCTTTCAGAAGAGGAGAGGTTTTATCTTGAGCTTAATGAAAGAGCAGGAAGAATTTATAATATTGTAAACAGATATGAAGCAAGAAGTATCCCTATGATATTTCAGGAGGAAGAAAGATGAATTTATCAAAAAAAACACAGATATTTTATGGAATGGGAGTGAGCTATGCAATAGTTGACCAGATATTTGCACAATGGATATTGTATTTTTATCTGCCGCCAGAGAGTTCAGGCATGAAACCAATAATGGCACCTGTTTTTATTTCTATAGCTCTTGCAATTTCAAGAATAGTTGATATGATAACAGATCCAGCTGTGGGATACATTTCAGATAAAGTTAATACAAAATGGGGAAGAAGAATCCCTTTTATAGCAGCAGGAAGTATTCCTTTGGGACTTGCTACAGTAGCGTTTTTTTATCCTCCTGCCTCAAATCCTACACTAACATTTATATATCTTGCAGTGATAGGTTCTTTGTTTTTCACTTTTTACACAATAGTGGGAGCACCTTATAATGCTCTTATTCCAGAAATAGGAAATACAATGGAAGAGAGACTAGATCTTTCTACATGGCAGTCTGTATTCAGACTTTTATATACAGCTGTGGCTATGATAATTCCGGGAGTGCTGATAAAAGCTATTGGCGGCGGAGATTCTGTCTATGGAATAAGAGGAATGGTAATAATTTTAAGTACAGCTGCTGCACTTGGATCATATATAACAGTATTTGGAGTATCTGAAAAAAATTATTCTAAAGGTGAAACTTCAAAGATATCTTTTAAAGAAACAGTAAAACTTATAACATCAGATAAAAATTTTATATTCTATCTATTTGGGCTTCTGTTTTTCTTTGTTGGATTTAATACTTTAAGAGCTACAATGAACTACTATGTAGAAGATATAATGGGATATGGAAAAAATCAAATCACAACAGCTTCAGCAATTCTTTTTGGAATGTCAGCTTTATGTTTTTATCCGACAAATAAGCTGTCTAAAAAAATAGGATATAGAAAGGTTATGCTTGGATGTTTAGCACTTCTTACAATATTTACAGTGATGTTATTCATGCTTGGAAAAGTTCTGCCTGAATCATTTGGATTTATCCTTTTCGGACTTATAGGTATTCCTGTTGCAGGGGGAGCATTTATTTTTCCTCCAGCAATGCTTAGTGAGATAAGCAGCAGAATAACAGAGAGAACAGGGAATAAAATTGAGGGAATATGTTTTGGAATTCAAGGATTTTTCTTGAAGATGGCTTTTATGGTATCAATCCTTGTGCTTCCTTTTATTCTTGTTCTTGGAGGAAATGAGGGGGCTGTTACAAAATATGGAATATATACAACTGCACTTTTTGCAGCAGTATCATTTGTAATGGCATTTTTCTTCTATTATAAGTATGAGGAGAAATAGAAGAATATAGAAATGGTAAATAAGGGTTGAGGCATTATGGGGAGTATAGTTTTTTTATCAGGGGAGATTTTACTTATTGGGGCAGGAATATATGCTGCCTCTTTTTTCACTGTTTGTATGCTTGCTTTATTTTCTCTTGGAATGCTTTGGTTTTGGTTTGGGAAAAAAGAGATTTTATACTATGTTATTCCTCTTATTTTTTTGGGAAGAGTATATACAGGAGTAAATTTTGAAACAGTTAATTCTGAAAAAATTAAAGATAATATTTTTAAGATAGAAACAAATATTATAAACAGCAGAGGGAGAGTTCTAAATATAGATGGTAGACTTCCTCTTGAAAATATAAATCTTTATATCCCAAATATCTCTGATGGAAGGTATATTGTTTATGGCAAGATGGAAAAAATATCAGATGAATACAGTTATTATTCTGTTGAACCTATACAGGAAGAGGCAGTTCAACCAAATATATTCGAAAAATTTTTTAATAAAAGATTAAAAATGATAAGAGAATACCTTTCAAACAGGTGTGGGAATTTTTTTCAAGGGGTTATACTTGGAGAGAGAAGATATATCTATAAAGATATAAGAGAAAAATTTATACAAAGTGGGGCAGCACATCTTTTGGCAGTATCAGGACTTCATATAGGTGCTGTCATTGGAATAATTTTATATGCAGTAAATTTTTTAAAGATAAAAAGAGAGTTGAGATATTTTCTGGCTCTTGTTTTTCTTAATATCTATACAGCAGGAATAAACTCAAGTCCTTCTGTGATAAGAGCCTCTGTAATGGGAAATATTTTTCTTACAGGAAAGATGATTTACGAATCTGTGGATATGAAAAAATCTTTATCACTTGCAGCTGTTATAAATCTTTTTATTTATCCAAATTCAGCAGGAGATATATCTTTTCTTATGTCATATATATGTCTGTTTACAATAATATACATATATCCAAAATGTCGTATTTTAAAAGAAATAAAATGCAGGAATATTGTAAATTTTTTAATTTTTACAGGGACAATTCAGATTTTTATTATCCCTATAAGCATATATTTTTTTGGAACAATATCTTTTCTTTCATATTTTACAAATCTCATTATAACTCCTGTGGGAATATCCTATATAACTTTAGGATTTATAAGTTTTTTTGTTCCAGAAAAAATTTTTGAATTTATATTTTCATATATTCTTGAAAATATTTATAAAATTCTTGAGGCTATGCTGAATTTTTTTACAAAGTTTCCTTATTTAGCGATAAAAACTAATGAAAAAATATCGTTGAAATTTATACTTTTCATTTATATAATATTAATTACAGGGATTTATAGAAAAGAAATACAAAAATTTTTTATAAAAAATCAGGGAGAATAGAGTGAGAACAGTAGGAAAAGAGTGTGTAATAGAATTTGAAGAAAAAAAATCAAAATTTATTGGATATATAAAGCCTGTTTCCACAAAAGAGGAAGCAGAACAGTTTATTGAGATGATAAAAGCAAAGCACAGTGATGCTACTCACAATTGTTCTGCCTATAAAGTAACCGATGGAGGACAGGAATTTTTTAAAGTAGATGACGATGGAGAGCCTAAGGGGACAGCTGGAAAACCTATGGGAGATATAATAACCTATATGGAAGCTGATAATCTGGCTGTTGTGGCTACTCGTTATTTTGGAGGAATAAAGCTTGGTGCAGGAGGACTTGTCAGAGCCTATGCTAAAACAGCAAAACTGGCAATTCAAGAAGCAGGAATTGTAGATTATGTGAAAAAGACTCTTTTTCTTTTGGATTTTTCTTATGAAAAAACAGCAGAGGTGGAACAGATAATATATAAAAACGGAGATGAAATAATTGAAAAAGGTTACAACGACAGAGTAACTTATAAAGTATCTCTTTCAGAAAACAGTATAAGAGAGATAAAAGAAAAAAGAGATATAGTGATGATTGACATATAAAAAACTTTCAAAAAATGGGAGTAAATGATATAATAATTTATAAAATAGATAAAGAATATAATGGGAGATTATGCTGAATGATACTGAAATGTTTTTTACTTGTTTCAATTGGTGCAATGATAGGTTGGATAACAAATTTTATTGCTATAAAAATGCTTTTTAGACCATATAAAGAGATTAATTTTTTCTTTTTCAAAATTCAAGGAGTTTTACCAAAAAGAAAAAATGAGATAGGAAAAAGTATTGCAGAGGTTGTCAACAATGAATTAGTTTCAATAAAAGATATAATATCTAAAATATCTGCTGATGATATAGAAGAAAATATGGGCGGAATAATAGATAAAATACTTGAATCAAAGCTGAAAGAGGAGATTGTGAAAAATTTTCCAATGGCAGCATTTTTTTTGAGTGACTCTATGCTTGAAAAGATAAAAGGGATAATAAGACAGAGTATTTTAGACAATAAAGATGAGATGATAAAAGTTTTTGGAGAATATCTTGAAAGTAAAGTTGATATTAAAAAGATAATAGCAGAAAAAATTGATGCATTTTCATTGGAAAAAGTTGAGGAGATAATAGTATCTCTTGCTAAAAAAGAGCTGAAACATATAGAGTATATAGGGGCAGTATTAGGAGCAGTGATAGGACTTGCACAGTTTGCAGCAGTATCACTTATTTAAAAAGGAGCAGGAAATTTTAATGGATAGGATAGTTACAGATAAAGAGCTGATAAATGAAACAGATACTCAGAGAAGTCTTAGACCTAAAAGATTTTCAGAATATATAGGACAGACAAATCTGAAAGAGAAGATGAAGATATTCATAGAAGCAGCCAAAAGAAGAGGAGGATGTATAGACCATACACTTTTATATGGACCTCCGGGACTTGGAAAAACTACCCTTGCCGGAGTTATTGCTAATGAAATGAATGTGAATCTTAAAATTACATCAGGACCTGTTCTTGATAAAGCTGGAGATTTAGCTGCAATTCTTACATCTCTTGAAGAGAATGATATTCTTTTTATAGATGAGATACACAGGCTTAATACATCTGTAGAGGAGATATTATATCCTGCAATGGAAGACGGAGAGCTGGATATAATAATAGGAAAAGGACCAGCAGCAAGATCAATAAGAATAGAACTGCCTAAATTTACTCTTATAGGAGCAACAACGAGAGCAGGGCTTTTGAGTTCACCTTTAAGAGATAGATTTGGTGTAAGTCATAGAATGGAATATTATACAGAGGAAGAGCTTATTCAAATCTTAATAAGAGGGGCAAAAGTTCTTGGAGTTGAAATTGAAAAAGAGGGAGCTGTGGAGATTGCAAGAAGAAGCAGGGGAACTCCCAGAATAGCAAATCGTTTTTTAAAAAGAGTAAGAGATTATTCGGAGATAAGAGGAAATGGAATAATTACCAAAAGGATAGCAGCAGAAGCTTTAAAACTTTTGGGAGTTGATAATGACGGACTTGATGAATTAGACAGAAATATAATTTTATCAATAATGAAAAACTATGGGGGAGGACCTGTAGGAATAGAAACTCTTTCACTGCTTTTGGGAGAGGACAAGAGAACAATCGAAGAGGTATATGAGCCTTATCTGGTTAAGACAGGATATATAAAAAGAACTCCGAGAGGGAGAATGATAACCAGCAAAGCTAAGGAGCATTTTGAAATTAAGGAGTAAGAAAAATGAAAATAAGTACAAAAGTAAGATATGGATTAAAGGCACTTGTATATATAGCTGATGAAAGTGCTAAAGGAAGAATAGTAAGAATAAAAGAGATATCAGAAAAAGAGGATATCTCTGTTCAATATCTTGAGCAGATACTTTATAAACTGAAAAATGAAAATATAATTGAGGGAAAAAGAGGTCCTAATGGAGGATACAGACTTATAAAAAATCCTGCTGATATAACTCTTTACACTCTTTATCAAGTTCTTGATGATGATACAAAAGTAATAAACTGCAATGAAAATGTAAAAGAAACAAAAGATTGTACAGACAGCAGTTGTACAGACAGCTGTATCTGGAGAAAACTTGACAGTGCTATGACAGAAATTTTAAAAAGTGCAACACTTGATGAACTTATAAAAAACAGAGATATGATATAGGAGTTTAACGTGATAAGTGTTATAATAGAGAGTAAAAATATTCAGCTGGACAGAATTATCATAACTGATAAAAATGATATTAATCACCTTAAAAATGCTTTCAGAGTAAAAGAGGGTGAAGTAATAAGAGCTGTTGATGGAATAAATGAATATATTTGTAAAGTTCTTGTTCTTGAAAAAAAAGAGATCACTCTTGAAATTCTTGAAACAAGAGAGGATACAACTGTAAAAAATACAGAGATTACAGCTGGACTTGCTATAATAAAAAATGACAAAATGGAACTTGCAATTCAAAAGCTTACAGAGATAGGGATAGATAAAATTATTCCTCTTGAAACTAAAAGAACAATAGTTAAGCTTACAGAAAAGAAGGACAAGTGGGATACAATAGTAAAAGAAGCAACAAAACAGTGCCAAAGGGTAAAACTTTTAGAGATAGATGGTATTAAAAAATTAAAAGATGTAGATTATTTGCAATACGATATGGTAATTGTGCCTTATGAATGTGAGGAAGAGTACAGTCTTAAAAATCTCCTTAAAGGTTTAGAAGCTGTACCAAAGAAAGTTCTATACTTAATAGGAGCTGAAGGGGGCTTTGATATAAGCGAGATAGAGTATCTGAAATCAATTTCCAATGTAAAAATAGTTACACTTGGAAAAAATATTTTGAGAGCAGAAACAGCTTCTATCGTAGTAGGAGGAATATTAGTAAATGAGTTTCAATAAAAAAGTGGCATTTTATACTTTAGGCTGCAAGGTAAATCAATATGAAACAGAGAGCCTTAAGAATAAACTTATAAAATTGGGATACGAAGAAGTATCTTTTGAAGACTGGGCAGATTTTTATGTTGTAAATTCCTGCACGGTTACATCAGTGGCAGACAGAAAAACCAGAAATATTTTAAGAAGAGCAAAAAAAGTAAACGAAGATTCAAAGGTTATTGTAACAGGGTGTTATGCTCAAACAAATGCCAAAGAACTTCTTGAAATAGAAGAGGTTGATTATGTTGTAGGAAACAGCAATAAAACAGGAGTAATAGATCTTATTGAAAATATAGAGAGGAAGCCTTCCTCTCATGTTGTGCTTGATGATATTTTTAAAGAAGATGAATATAAGGAATTTGAATTTTCAACTTTCAGAGAGATGTCAAGAGCTTATATAAAAATACAGGACGGATGCAATAATTTTTGTTCATATTGTAAAATTCCTTTTGGAAGAGGAAAAAGCAGATCAAGAAAACTTGAGAATATTATAGAAGAAGCAGAAAAACTTGCAGCTGAAGGATTTAAGGAGATAATTTTAATAGGAATAAATCTTGGAGCATATGGAGAAGATTTTGAAAATAAAATAACTTTTGAGGATCTTCTTGAGGCTGTGGTAAAAGTTGAAGGGATAACAAGAATAAGAATAGGTTCTATGTATCCTGATAAAATAAATGACAGATTTATAAATATAATGAAAAATAATAAAAAAATTATGCCTCATCTTCATATATCACTGCAGTCATGTAATGATGAAGTATTAAAAGCAATGAGAAGAAAATATGGAACAGAACTTATTGTAGACAGACTTTCAGTGCTTAGAGAAAATGTTGAAAACATTGAATATACAGCTGATGTTATTGTTGGATTTCCAGGGGAAACAGACAAGATGTATGAGAGCAGTAAAAATCTTATACAAAAAATAGGATTTTCAACTCTTCATGTGTTCCCATATTCAGAGAGAGAAAATACTTTGGCAGCAACATTTAAAAATAAAGTATCTCCTGCTGAGAAAAAAAGAAGAGCAGCAGATTTAGAAGCTTCAGAAAAAATAAGTGCAGTTAAAGTAAGAGAAAAATATATAGGAAAGACTCTTAATGTTTTAATTGAAGAGAAAAAAGGAAATGGTTATTACGGATACAGCGAAAACTATCTTAGAGTGAAAGTTTATGCTGATAATTTGAATGTTAATGATGAAGTAAATGTAAAAATTACAGGAATTGAAAAGGAGCTGTTGATAGGTGAAATTGAATAGAAAATCTTCAAACCCTAGAGTGAAATATGTTTTGGGAGGAATAGCAGTTTTATTTCTTCTTATTGGAATGCTTATATATAATCTTATAAACGGCAATAAGGATATAAAAGATTGGGACAGATATATGATAGTTGGAAAAGATAATCTGTTTGTGGTTTATGAAGATAAACTTGCAATAAAAATTCCTTTTGACATTCAGATTGATAAAGATATAAGTTTTAGAGATCTTGTAAAAGTAAAAAATTATGAAGAAGTTTTAAACAGAGTAAATGCTGTGCTTCCTGAAAAAGTAGAGAAATATAAAGTAATAAAATTCGGAGAAGTAGATATTAATGTAAAAAATGCTAAAAATATTCCGGAAGTTATGATAAATGAGAGAAGACATATTTTAACATCAAATATGGAAACTATGTTTGATGATCTTTTCAGAGATAAAAATATTAAAAATATAGCCAATGAAAATATAATAGTGGATATATTAAATGCCAACGGAAGAGCAGGACACGCAAGAAGAACAGGTGAAAGACTTCACAAAGAACTTGGAGTAAAATATAATGCAGCAAACTATGAAACAAACGGAGAGCAAAGTTATGTTATAATAAATGATCTTCCTAAGGAAAAAGTTGAAGAGCTTGTAATGAAAATTAATGAAAAATATTTTAAAATAAAAGAGGACGCGACAATACCAACTCTTGCAAATGTTGTTTTTGTTCTTGGTAAAGAAGAGAGAAAAATATTTACAGTAGAAGTTGTAGGAGAAGGAGATAATGCAGATTCTTATGCAGCAACATTGAAAAAAGATGGATATAATGATGTTGTACAGAAAAAAGAAACAGTAAAGGGAACAGATACTCTTATTAATTATAATAAAGAGGATTATTATATAGCTTATAAAATTGCTAAAAAACTTGGAATTGATAAATTCGTTGAGAAAAATGATCTGCAGAATAAAGTAGTAGTTGTGGCAGAATAATTCATCTGAAACAGAGGGGAAAATGCTGGATATAATTTATATTGTTTTAATTTTTATAGTGGGAAGTATCTCCATTCAAATTTCGAATGGTATATTTATTATGCCTTATTTATTGTACCAGACAACCCTTAAAACAGAAAAGTCTTTAATTCTTGTAGGTGTTGCAGGACTTATATATTCTCTTCAGACAGATATGACTCTGGAGATACTTGTATGGTTTGCAGTATTTTATATTATATTTTACAATATGCTGAAACATATAAAATATACATATATAAATATTTTAATATTCTCATTGGCAGAACAAATTTTATGGTGGGGAGCTTTTGAAAAAGGGCTTGATTACTTTGGAATTTTTGTTCCTTTCATCTTTTATAATATTTTTAATTATATTTTTATGAAAATATATAAGAAAACAAAAGCAGGTGCAGTACAATAATGATAAGGATGAAAGATTTAAAAAGCAAAAAAATAAAGGGAATGAAGCTTGGAGAGTCAAATTCAGACAGATGTTTCATAGTAAAAATAGTTATGCTTACTGTGTTTACTCTGCTTGTAGTAAGAATGGGATATCTTCAGATATATAAATTTGATGAATATCAGTATAAAGCTGAAAATAATCGTGTAAAATTTGTGAGAAATGATGCCTTAAGAGGAAATATTGTAGATGTAAATGGTGAAATTATTGCAACTAATAAGATAGGTTACAGACTTAATTATCTGAATGAAAGAAAGTTTGACGAAAAGATTTTAAAATCTATAAGTGAGCTGACAGGAAGAACAGAAGAATACATTGAAAAGAGAATAAAGTATGGTGAAATCTCAATGTATACAAGAGAAAATACTATTATGGAAGATCTCGATGAAGAAACAGCTCACAAAATTTTAGAAAGAAAAAATGAGTTTCCATATCTTCAAGTGGAAACATATTTCAAAAGAAAATATCTTAATGACGAAAGTGCTTCTCATGTTGTAGGATATGTAAAAAAGATTTCCAATAAAGAGTATGAAATTTTAAAAGATGAGGGATACGATGACAGAGATGTAATAGGAAAAGAGGGAATCGAAAAACAGTACGACAAAGTTTTGAGGGGAGAAAAAGGGTATGAGTATTTTGAGGTAAATGCCAGATCCATAGCTCAAAAAACAATAAAAAGAAAGCCTTCTGTAAAGGGAAAAGATGTTCATCTTACACTGGATATGAGGCTTCAGAGATATGTGGAAAATGTTTTTAAAGAGAGAAATCTTGTTGGAAGTATGATAGCAATAAACCCTAAAAATGGGAAAATTATCACTATGGTAAGTTATCCGACATATCCTCTGAATACTTTTAGTTCAACAATTCCTGCTGATTTGTGGAATGATATTCTTTATGATAAAAGAAAACCTCTTACCAACAAATCAATTTCAGGAGAATATCCTCCTGGATCAGTATTTAAGCCTTTTGTTGCTTTTTCATTTTTAGAATCAGGGCTTAATCCTAAAGAACAATTCTATGATGATGGAGCATATAGAATAGGTGAGTGGCAGTGGAGATCTTGGAAAAGAACAGGACATGGATATGTTGACTTAAGAAAGGCAATAATTGAATCAGCCAATGTGTATTTCTATAGGGGAGCACATGAGTATGGTTCAGCTGTAATAACAAAAAATGTTAAGAACTTTGGATTTGGAAAAGATACAGGAATAGATATACCGGGAGAGAAAAAAGGACTTGTTCCATCTCCTGAATGGAAGAAAAAAAGATTTAAAGAGGGGTGGTATACAGGTGATACTATTAACTTTGCAATCGGACAGGGATATGTAACAGCGACACCTCTTCAGGTAGCACAAGCTTATTCTGTTTTGGCAAATCAAGGATATGCTTATACCCCAAGACTTGTAGATTATATTTCTGATGGAGAAAAAATAGAAAAAACTCAAAAAGTAAAAAGCCTGGAGGTAAATTATCCAAGCTCATATTATAGAATTCTTAAGAATGCTATGATAGGTGTTGTAGAGGAAAAAAACGGAACAGGAAAAATATTGAAAACAGAAGGACTTAAGATAGCAGCAAAGAGTGGATCTGCACAAAACTCACAGTTTAAAGAAACTCATGCCTGGGTAGCAGGGTATTTTCCTGCTGATAATCCTGAGATAGTTTTTGTAGTACTTCTTCAGGGAGCAGGAAGTGGAGGTGCTGTAGCAGGAGGAGTTGCTAAAAAGTTTATCGACGAATATTTATCCATATATAAAATTTAAAAAATTTTAAATAAAAATTTTTTAAATGTTTATTCAAAGAGAGTAAATGAAGGAGAAAAATGGAAAAGACAATAAAGAAGCCAAGAGGTAAACAGGGGAAAAAGACAGAAGAAAAGTCAAATATTCCAGCTGAAAACCTTGAGATAAAAAATACAAAAGAAATAAAAGAGCCAAAAGAGGAAAAAATGTATGTTATTCCTCTTGGAGGGCTTGATGAGATAGGGAAAAATATGTCCCTTGTACAATACAGAGATGAAATTATAATAATAGATTGTGGTGTAGGATTTCCAGGAGAAGGTCTTTTGGGAGTTGATCTTGTAATCCCAGATTTTTCATATGTAGAAAATAATAAAAATAAGATAAAGGGACTTTTTGTAACTCATGGACATGAAGACCACATAGGTTCAATACCATACCTTTATCAAAAAATAGATAAAGAAGTATCTATTTTTTCAGGAAAACTTACTCTTGCTCTTATAGAGGGAAAATTTGAAAATTTAAAAATGAGAGATCTTCCTAAGATGAGAGAGGTTAAAAACCGTTCAAAAGTAAAAGTTGGAAAATATTTCAATGTGGAATTTATAAGAGTAACACACTCAATAGCCGATTCATATGCAATACTTGTTACAACACCAGCTGGAACAGTTCTTTTTACAGGGGATTTTAAAATAGATCTGACTCCTGTTGATGGACTTGGAACTGATTTGGCAAGACTTGGACAGATTGGAGAGAAAGGTGTGGATCTTCTTCTTGCAGATTCTACAAACTCAGAGGTAGAAGGTTATACTCCTTCTGAAAGATCGGTAGGAGCAGCTTTCCAAATAGAGTTTGCAAAAGCTAAGGGAAGAATAATTGTAGCAGCCTTTGCTTCACACATACACAGACTTCAGCAAATTGTAACAATAGCAGAATCTTATGGAAGAAAGATTGCAATTGATGGAAGAAGCCTTGTAAAAGTCTTTGATATAGCATCTAAAATGGGATATTTAAAAATTAAAAAAGATACTATGATACCCCTTTCAGATGTAGAAAATGAAAAAGATAATAAAGTAGTAATTCTTTGTACAGGAACTCAGGGAGAGCCTATGGCTTCTCTTTCAAGAATAGCTCAAAATATACACAAACATACAAAAATAAAAGAAGGGGATACAGTAATAATTTCAGCAACTCCAATTCCTGGAAATGAAAAAGCTGTTTCTAAAAACATAAATAATCTTTTAAAATATGATGCAGAAGTTATATTCAAAAAAGTTGCAGGAATTCATGTATCAGGACACGCAAGTATAAAAGAGCAGGAACTTATGTTAAACCTTATAAGACCAAAATACTTTATGCCTGTACACGGAGAGTATAAAATGCTTAAAGCTCATATTGAAACAGCTATAAATACAGGAGTTCCTAAAGCAAATACTCTTCTTGGACTTAATGGAAGCAAGATAGAGATAACAAAAAGCGGAGTAAAAATAAAAGGAAAAGTAAGTGCAGGAGCAACATTTATTGACGGACTTGGTGTGGGAGATATAGGACAAACTGTTTTAAGGGACAGACAACAGCTTTCACAAGACGGAGTAATAATAGTTGTATACACTCTAAATAAAGAAACTGGAAAAATAGTTGCAGGACCTGAAATAGTAACGAGAGGATTTACATATTCAAAAGATTCAGAAGAGTTAATCAGCGGTACTATGGAACATATAAATGAAAAACTTAAAAAATTGGATAATACAGTAATAAAAGATTGGGCACCTATAAAAAATATAACTAAGGAAGCAGTGGCAAAATTTGTATACAGTAAAACAAAGAGAAATCCAGTGATACTTCCTATCGTAATGGAAATATAATAATTAAATAAAAAATATTTAGAAAATAAAGGAGAATATATTTAATGAACAGCAGACAAAGAGAATATTTAAGAAAAGCAGCACACGATCTTGAGCCAATGGTAAGACTTGGAAAAGAAGGATTTACAGATAACCAAGCTCAAAGTATACTTGATGTAATAGAATCAAGAGAATTAATAAAAGTGAAAATTTTACAAAATTCAAGAGTGGAAAAAGAGGAAGTTGCAAAAGAGATTGAGGAAAAAACAGGATGTGAAGTTGTGGGAATTATTGGAAAAACTATAATTCTTTTCAAAGAAAACAGCGAAAAACCAAAAATTTCTGCAGAGATAAAAAACATAAAATAAAAGCTGTAAAAGAGGGGATAATATGGGTGAAACAGGAATAATTTTAGGAAACAAAATTTTGGATATAACTTTTATTGCCTGGTTTATAGCCCAGTTTTATAAAGTTCTTACAAGTATTTTTAGTGAAAAAAAACTTAATTTAAAAAGATTTTATGAAACAGGGGGAATGCCCAGTTCTCACTCATCAACTGTTTCATGTCTTACATCGTGCATAGGAATTGTCTATGGTACTTCAAGTGTACATTTTGCAATTTCAGCAGTTTTTGCAATGATAGTAATGTATGATGCTGTGGGGATAAGAAGAGCAGCAGGGAAACAGGCAGGAGTTTTGAACAGAATGATAGACAAACTTTCTGATAAAATCGGAGAGATGTTTCATGATGAAAAATTGAAGGAGCTTTTGGGACATACACAGATAGAAGTTTTGGCAGGAATGCTTCTGGGGGTAGCAGTGGCATTTATATTTAAAGGATATTTAATTTCTTAAAATTAAGGTGAAAAATATGAACTTAGATAATATGACAACAGAAAATCTTAATGAGCTGTGCAGCAGTATAAGAGAGAAGATTATAAATGTTGTGCTGAAAAATGGTGGGCATTTAGCTTCAAATCTTGGAGTTGTCGAGCTTACTGTTGCATTGAAAAAAGTATTTAATAGTGAAAAAGACAAAATTTTATTTGATGTAGGACACCAGGCTTATGTTTATAAAATTCTAACAGGAAGAGATGAAGAATTTTCAACAATAAGAACATATAAAGGCATAGGTCCTTTTCTTGATCCTAAAGAGAGCAGTGCTGATTGGTTTATATCAGGTCATGCAGGAAGTGCATTATCTGCTGGATGTGGAATAGCATTTGCAGAGCCGAACACAAAAGTGATAGTGGTGGTGGGAGATGCTTCTATAGCAAACGGGCACTCTTTAGAAGCTCTTAATAATATGGGAAACCTTAAAAATGTAATAGTTGTATTAAATGACAATGATATGTCAATAGGAAAGAGTGTTGGTTCACTGGCAAACTGTTTCAGCAGAATGATTTCCAGCAAAGTATATATGGCTGTGAAAAAAGATTTTAAAAATATGATAAACAGAGGAACTTTTGGCAAAAAAGTAAAAGATACTTTGGGAAGAGCAGAACACTCAATAAAAAATTTCTTTTTGCCTATGAGTGTATCTGAAAATCTTGGATTTAAATATTTTGGTGTTGTAGATGGACATAATATGGAGGAACTTCTTTCTGTATTTGAAAAAGCTAAAGAGGAAGAGGGACCTGTATTTGTTCATGTAAGAACAAAAAAAGGAAAGGGATACAAACCAGCTGAAGAGGATAAGGAAAAATTTCATGGAGTCAGTCCTTATAATCCTTTTAAAGTGGAAGGGCAAAAAATATATTCAGATATTTTTGGAGAAAAGCTTGTATCTCTTGCTGAAAAAGATGAGAATATTTGTGCAATTTCAGCAGGAATGGTAAAAGGTACAGGATTAAAAGAGTTTTTTGAAAAGTATCCGGAAAGAAGTATAGATGTAGGAATAGCAGAGGGACATGGAGTTACTTTTGCAGGTGGACTTGCTGTATCAGGTAAGAAACCTTATTATGCAGTATATTCTACATTTCTTTCAAGAGGAATAGGGCAGCTTATTCACGACATATCCCTTCAAAAACTTCCTGTGAGATTTATGATTGACAGGGCAGGTATTGTGGGAGAAGATGGAAAAACTCATCATGGAATATATGATGTACCGTTTCTTTTATCAATACCAAATTTTACAATTCTTGCTCCTACAACTAAAAAAGAACTTGAAGAAATTTTGGAATTTTCCACAGAATATAATATGCCTCTTGCAGTGAGGTACTCAAAAGAAGAGGGGTTTGATGTTGAAGGAGATACACCTTTTGTCTTGGGAAAATGGAAAGTTTTAAAAGAGGGAGAAAAAAATCTTTATATAGCTGCAGGATCTATGCTTAAAGAGATTTTAACCATAAAAGATGTTTTAGAAAAAAAAGGTATTGGAGGAACAATAGTAAGTGCTGCTTCAATAAAACCTATGGATACAGAATTTATAGATAAAAATTTTGAAAAATATGATAATATTATTGTGCTGGAAGAAAATTATGTTATAAATGGATTTGGAAGCGAAATAACAGATTATGTTAACAGCTCTAAAATAAATAAAAAAATAATTAAAATCGGGATAGAAACAGGAGCAGTTCCTCACGGAAAAAGAGGAATATTGCTTGAGGAGTATGGTTTAAGAGGAAAAAAATTAGTGGAAAGAATAGAAGGTAGAATTAATGGGGAAAGCTAATGAAAAAGCATTAGAGTTTATAAAAGTTCTCGTAAATAATGAGATGGTTGGAGAACTTGAAAACCATGATGATCAAGGGGTAAAAGTAAGTGCACATACATATGATGTGCTTAAGGTATCAATAGACGAGATAAAAAGAGATTATAAAGATTTTGATGAAGCTAAAAGATTTATAGATTTTTTTGCAATAATTGTTGGAGTGGTGATACATGATTTAAGTAAAGGGAGTATAAGAAGAACTTCCGAAACAATGTCCCACTCACAGATGATGCTGAAAAAACCTGATTATATTATAAAAGAAGCTGACTCTCTTTTGGCAGATATAGAAGAAAAAGCTGGGGTAAAAATAAAAGAGAGCATAAGAAAAAATATCACTCATATTGTTGTATCTCATCATGGAAGATGGGGAAAAGTAGCACCTAATACAAGAGAAGCTCATATAGTTCACAGAGCTGATATGTATTCAGCAAAATATCACAGAATAAATCCAATAGGAGCAAATGAAATTTTGGAATCACTGTGCAATGGAGAAAATATAGCAGAAGTAAGTAAGAAATTTATGTGCACAACAGGTGTTATAAAAGACAGATTAAAGAGAGCCAAACAGGAATTAAGGCTTAAAACTACAAAGCATCTTCTTAATTACTATAAAAAAACAAGAAAAGTTCCTATTGGAGATAACTTTTTTACTAAAAGAGTGAGAGAAACAGCAAAACTTATTTCAGCAGTTGAAAAAAGAGGATTCAGACATCTGATACTGACAAATCAGCTTATGGATTATCTGGTTGACGATGAAATTTTTCAGACTATAGGAGAGGAAAATGAAGGAAAGGATAGATGTCCTGCTGGTAAATAATGGATTTTTCGAAGATGTAGACAAGGCAAGACGGGCTGTAATGGCAGGTATAGTCCTTGTTAACGATGTAAAAATTGAAAAACCAGGTACACAAATAAAAATAGATGAAAACAAAGAACTTAATATAAGAATAAAAGGAAAATCTTTCAGATATGTGAGTCGTGGAGGATTGAAACTGGAAAAAGCGGTAAAAGTTTTTGGACTTGATTTTACAGGAAAAACAATTCTTGATGTAGGTTCATCAACAGGTGGTTTTACAGATTGTGCCTTATCTTTTGGTGCAGATCATGTATATGCAGTTGATGTTGGAACAAATCAGCTTGACTGGAAACTTAGAAATGATGAAAGAGTAACATCTATAGAAAACAAACATATAAGAGATTTAAAATTAGAGGAGATAGATAATTCTTCCATTGATTTTATAGTGATGGATGTATCTTTTATATCAATCACAAATGTTTTTGAATCTCTTAAAAAATTTTTTAAACCTGATACAAAACTTATGGCTCTTATAAAACCTCAATTTGAAGTGGAAAAAGAGATGATAGATAAGGGTGGAATTGTAAGAAATAAAAAATATCAGGAAATGGCAATAATAAAAGTAAAAGAGGAAGCAGAGAAGTACGGACTTTATATGGAAAGATTGGATTTTTCACCTATAAAAGGGGGAAAAGGAAATTCAGAATATATATCATTATTTGGAACTGAAAAAAAAGATATAAACTTCGATACAGCAGGAATTGTTGAAAGCTGTGAAAATTTAGGGGGAGCACTATAATGAAAAACTTGAAAATCTTTGTGGCAGCAGCAGTAATTGCATTGACACCGTTAAGCATTTCAGCAAAAGATAAAGAAGTTAAGACAGGGTTTATGAATAATGTAAAAGAGCTGAAAGAAATTTCAGATATTATGGATATTATTCAGGAAAACTTTGTTGGAGATAAAAAACTTGATAAAACAATTCTTATGCAGGGAGCTGTAAAGGGAATGATGGAAACTCTTGATGACCCTCATTCAAATTATTTCTCTAAAGATGGAATGGAAGATCTTGAAGGAAAAATAAAAGGTGAGTATTCTGGAGTTGGAATGATAATTAGAAAATCTTCAGGAGAGCCTGTAATGATTGAACTTCTTATTGAAGGAACTCCAGCTTTTAAAGCTGGAATAAGACCTAAAGATAAGCTTATAGCAATCGATGGAAAACAAACATACAATATGGACTTGGAAGAAGCTTCAAAAATGCTTAAAGGTAAGAGCGGGACAAGTGTAAAGGTTCAAATATACAGAGAAGCTGATAAAAAATCAAGAGATATAACATTAAAGAGGGAAACAATAAAGCTTGAAAATGTAAGCAGTAAAATGCTTTCTAACAAGATAGGTTATATAAAACTTACTCAATTTGGGGACGATGTAGATGTCCAAGTGGCAAAAAGTCTTGAGAAACTTCAATCAGAAGGAATGAGAGGGCTTATTTTTGACCTTAGAAATAATCCGGGAGGAAGAATAGATCAAGCTGTAAAAATAGGATCTATGTTTATTCCTGAAGGGGTAATTGTAAGTGAAAGACCTAAAAACGGAAAAGAAACATTTAACATGAGAGAGGGAAAATATTATGGAGATTTTCCTCTTGTAGTGCTTATTAATGAGGGAAGTGCGTCAGCTTCTGAAATAGTTGCAGGAGCAGTGAGAGATTATAAAAGAGGAAAACTTGTAGGAGAAAAAAGCTTTGGTAAGGGAAGTGTACAGGTACTTCTTCCTCTTCCAGACGGAGATGGAATAAAACTTACTATTGCTAAATATTATACTCCTAATGGTGAAAATATCCACGGAAAAGGAATTACTCCTGATATTATTATAGAAGAAGATGAAGATTATCTTTTCTATGATGGACTTGTAACAAATATTGATGAGAAAGAACAAGCAGAAAGTAAGAAGAGAATTCTTGACGATGTGGTTGGAAAAGAAAAAGCAGAAACTCTTGTAAAAAAAGTAGATAAACAACTTCAAACAGCAGAGGCTGCAGTAATGTCTATGATTAAAGAAAAAGAGAGTAAAAAATAATAAAGAAAGGCGGAATTTATGCTATATATAGTGGCTACACCAATAGGGAATTTGGAAGATATAACACTTAGAGCAGTGAGAATTTTAAAAGAAGCAGATTATATTTTTGCTGAAGATACAAGGGTTACTAAAAAACTTTTAAATCATTTGGAAATTTCAAATACCCTTTACAGATATGATGAACATACAAAACAGCACCAAGTAGAGAATATAATAAGTCTTCTGAAAGAAGGAAAAAATGTGGCTCTTGTAACAGATGCAGGAACACCGTGTATCTCTGACCCAGGATATGAAGTTGTAGATGCAGCTCTTAATGAGGGGATAAAAGTTATTCCTATACCTGGAGTAAGTGCTATGACGGCGGCAGCTTCAGTTGCTGGAGTTTCAATGAGAAGATTTATTTTTGAAGGATTTCTTCCAAAGAAAAAAGGAAGACAAACTCTTCTTAAATCTTTTGCTGATGAAAAAAGAACTATAATGTTTTTTGAATCTCCTCACAGAGTAGTAAAAACTCTTAAAGATATAGAAGAGTTTATGGGAGTTAAAAATATTGTCCTTGTAAGAGAGATTACAAAAATATATGAAGAGATTATAAGAGGAACAACTTCTGAGCTTATAGAAAAATTTGAAAAGCAGACTTTAAAAGGTGAGTTTGTAATAATTGTAAGAGGAAATGAGCAGGAAGAAAAAAAAGAAAAAGTAAATAAATATGCAAAAGATAGTTATGAGGAAGAGGACGATTACGAAGACGAGGAATAGGAGGAACATTTTATGTCAATGACAAAAATCAACTGGTATCCTGGGCATATGAAAAAAACCAAGGATATGATGAAGGAGAATATGCCCCTTATAGATATTGTGTTGGAAGTGGTAGATGCAAGAATTCCTATTTCCAGCAGAAACCCTGATATTGCAACTTTCTCAAAAAATAAAAAAAGAATAATTGTAATAAATAAAGCAGATTTGGTTGAAAAAGCTGAAATAAATCAGTGGAGAGATTATTTTATAAAAAATAATGATGCTGATGAAGTTCTTGAACTAAGTGCTGAAACAGGATTTAATTTGAAAAAACTTTATACTATAATTGATAAAGTTTCAGCAGAAAAAAAAGAAAGATTAATGAAAAAAGGTCTTAGAAAAGTTAATACAAGACTTATGGTAGCTGGAATACCAAATGTTGGAAAATCAAGACTTATTAACAGAATAGTTGGTAAAAACAGTGCCGGTGTTGGAAATATGCCTGGATATACAAAAGGAAAACAGTGGGTAAGAATAAAAGAGGGACTGGAGCTTTTGGATACTCCTGGAATATTATGGCCAAAATTTGAAGATGAGAGAGTGGGATTTAATCTTGCAATTTCAGGAGCAATAAAAGATGATATTCTGCCGATAGATGACGTTGCTTGTAAATTAATCGAAAAAATGATGCGTTATGGATTAAAAGATGCATTGAAAAACAGATATAAACTTTTAGATGAAGACTTTGAAGGGGCAACAGGAAATGTAATAGAAAATATTGCTAAGAGAATGCAGATGATACAAAAGAGAGGAAACCTTAATGTACATCAGGCAACCCTTAATCTTTTAAGAGATTACAGAGCAGCAAAATTAGGAAAATTTGGACTGGACAGAGAGCTTTTAACTCAAGGGGGAAATTAAAAATGAAAAATAATGCAGCAGAAGGACTTATGCTTGATTTAGAAAAAACAAGAGATATTTTAGTAAACTTTTTAAGAGATGAGGTTCATAAAATAGGATTTAAAAAAGTTATTTTAGGACTTTCAGGAGGAATAGATTCAGCTCTTGTGGCATTTTTAGCAGCAGAAGCTTTTGGACCTGAGAATGTATATACAGTTATGATGCCTTATAAAACTTCAAGCAAAGAAAGTCTGGAACATGCCGAGCTGGTAGTAAAAGCAACAGGAATAAATACAAAAAAAGTTGAGATAACTCCAATGGTTGATGCTTATTTTGCCATGAATGATGAGATGTCAAGTCTTAGAAGAGGAAATATGATGGCAAGAACTAGAATGTGTGTTCTTTTTGATAACTCTGCAAAAGAGGGTGCCCTTGTTCTTGGAACATCTAACAGAACAGAGATTCTTTTAGGATACAGCACACAGTTTGGTGATTCAGCAGCTGCAATAAATCCAATTGGGGATTTGTACAAAGCTCAAATTTGGGCATTATCTGAATTTATGGGAGTACCTAAAGAGATAATTGAGAAAAAACCAAGTGCTGATTTGTGGGAGGGACAAACAGATGAGCAGGAACTAGGGTTTTCTTATCAAATGGCAGATGAAATACTTTATTATTTAACAGATGAAAGAATGAAGCCTGAGGAGATAGCAGCTCTTGGCTATGATGAAAATATAATAAAATCTGTAGTAAGAAGAATGAAAATGGCTCAATATAAAAGAAAACTTCCTGTGATAGCAAATATATCAGAGAGAAGTATAGGAACAGATTTCAGATATCCAAGAGATTGGGGAGTATAATCTAAAAATAATCAGGAGAGGTGTTTATGAAAGAAGTGGAAAAAAGCTTATTGGAAGAATTAAAAGAGTTTGAAAAAGAAAAAGATAGAATAAGACAGATTGTTGGAAAAATCGGAGGAAAAAATAATACTCAGGTAAAAAGAGTGAATGCCCTTTTGATTGGTATGATTATAGCTCTTTTATTCATGGGGGGAGTTCTTGGAAAGATGTCCCTTGAGCTGACTATGTATTTGGCAATACTTCTTGGAATTATTAAAATAATATGGATGTTATATGAAACTAAAAAATCAAGCCACTTCCAGTTTTGGATTTTAAACTCTGTGGAAGTCAGAATAAATGAGATGGCTGGAAAACTTACTAAGATAGAAAGAAGACTTCGTGAACTTGAAAGTGAAAAATCAAAAGAACAGTCAAAAATAGAAAAGGAAGCTATAGAGGAGTAAGATATAAATAAGAGAAAATAGAGTAAGAGGAGGAATATTATGTTAGTTTGGTTTGCAGCAGCAGTAATATTTTTTGTAATAGAGGCAGTTATACCGGGACTTGTTTCTTTATGGTTTGGAATAGCTGCAGTGATAACCATGATATGTTCCCCTTTTATGAAAAACATTCTCTATGAGTTTTATCTTTTCATAGTTCTTTCTGGAATAATATTTTTTCTCACAAGAAAAATATGCAGAGAATGGAAAAAGAATAAGAAGGATACTGTTGACAGAATCAGAGGCAGTATTGTAAAAGTGAGAGGAATGAATGAGAGAGAACAGTATGACATCTATCTCGATGGAAAAAATTGGATTGGAAGATGTGATGAATCCCTTGAGATAGGAGAGAAAGTGGAAGTTATAGGAATTGAGGGGATAAAGCTTATTCTAAAAAAAATAAAAAATAATTAATATAATAAGAGCTGTTACAAATTTATGAATATAACAGCTCTTTTTATTTTATTTATTAAGTATAGTATCAGTTTTTAAAAAATATTTATAGATAATATAAGAAATACAGCAAGTGATAAATTCAGCTGCTGAAAAAGACAGCCATACACCTTGTAACTTCCAGATTTTTCCCATAAAGAAAGCTAAAGGTATAAGAATAATAAATTGCCTTAAAAGTGTGATTATAAGAGAAGCAACTCCTTTTCCCACAGATTGAAGAAAGCAGGAAAAAATAAAGCAGATACTTCCAAAAATAAAACTTATGCTGATTGTTTTTAAACATTTTATTCCCATATTAATAATTTCATCAGAGGCATTAAATAGAGAGAGAATATTTTGTGGAAACAACCAAAAAAGAACAGTTCCTAAAAAATTTATTCCTGCACATATTATCATTGAATATTTGAGAGTTTCTAAAAGTCTTTTTC
Organism: Fusobacterium sp.; assembly: GCA_019416865.1. Lineage (GTDB taxonomy): Bacteria > Fusobacteriota > Fusobacteriia > Fusobacteriales > Fusobacteriaceae > Fusobacterium_B. The sequence continues at coordinate 1,977 of DXWL01000020.1, read as the reverse complement.
TATTTCCGGCCCCATAATTATATCCCATAATCGGCATTGCTCCTTGAGTTATTCCGCTGGTTGGCATATATACAAAAGTTTGCAGTTTATAATAGATTCCAAAAACAGAAACAGCAGAAGCTGATATTCCAGAAAGTATAAAATTTATTCCTGTAACCATAAAAGAACTGATAGAAATAATAAAAAAGGCAGGAATTCCTACATTATAAATCTCTTTTACAATTTTTTTATTCCATTTAAAATTTTTCAAACTTATCTTAATCGCTTGTTTGTGAAAAAATAAAACATAGAGAGAGCATAAAAGAGCTGTAATTTGTCCACACACAGTTGCAACTGCAGCTCCAGCTACTCCCATAGGAGGAAATCCAAAATATCCATATATCATTATAGGGTCAAGAACAATATTAGTTACAGCTCCAATAATTTGAAGATACATAGGAGCAAGAGTGTTTCCTGTACCCTGTAGAGTTTTTTCAATTCCTATTTGAGTTATTATCCCAAAACTAAAAAAAGTAACAATGTATGAATAAGTAATTCCCATATTAAAAATATTTTGATTTTCAGTAAAGATTTTAAAAAAAGGTTTTATAAATAAAAAACCTAAAATTGCAAGAATAATAAAGTGAATAATAGAAAGAATAATTCCATGTGCAGCTGTACTGTCAGCTTCGTGAAAATTTTTTTCTCCAAGTTTTCTGGCAACATATGAATTTACTCCTACTCCCAAACCGATAGCAAGAGCTATAATAAATATTTGTATTGGAAAAGCCAATGAAACAGCAGCAAAAGCTTCGTTTCCAAGTCCAGCCACAAAAATAGAGTCAACAATATTATAAAGTGAACTTGTCATCATTGAAATAGTAGGAGGTATAGACATTTTTAAAAGAAGAGGGAGGATTTTTTGTGTTCCCATTTTATTTTCTGCAGATTTCATCATAGGACCTCCAAACATATGGGATATTTTAAAATAAAATCTTTAATTTCAATATATCATAATTAAAAAAAATAATCAAAAAATATTTTGTCTAAAATCAGACATAAAAATATACAAGCTGAATATTATAGGAGAATATAAGACAAAAAAATTTGCTATATTTTTATCTTATGGTATAATAGAAAAATCAATACATAGATAAAATAATAGACAGGTGAAATTATGGAAAAAAAAGAGCAGTATATAAATGGAAATAAGAAAATTCCTAGATGTGTTGCAGTTTATGATAAATTATATGAAATGATAAAAGAGGGAGAGTTTTCTCATGAGAGCAGACTTCCAAGTGAACCTGATTTGGCAAAGTTGATGGGAGTCAGTCGTATGACTTTAAGACAAGCACTTTCTCTTCTTCAGGAAGATGGAATAATAAAAAATATCAGAGGAAAAGGTAATTTTATTATGCAGAGTGAGGCTAGAAGAGAAAAAGGTTTGGAAATACTGAGCCATCCTGTCTATTCTGCAATTACTGAAAAGATAATAGAAACAGAGTTGGAATTTCGTATAGAGCCTTCATCTGAATATACAGCAAAAGTTTTAGAAAGAAAATCTCCTGCAGTTGTGTTTGTAGATAGATGGTATAAGTCGGAAGAAAAAACAGCAGCCTATACTCTTTCAATAATTCCAATTGAAACAATAGCAGAGGAAAAAATAGATCTTGCTGATAAAAATCAACTTTTGGAATATCTTGAAAAAAATTTGTATGAAGATGCAAAGTATTCATCAATACAACTAACATTTTCAGAGGCAGGAAATTTTTCATCAATGAAAGAAAACCTTTCTAAAAGTAAAAGATTTTATCTTTTGGGAGAAACAGTTTATAGTAAAAATAAATATCCTGCTGTACATAATAAGCATTATATTCCTGTTGAGAATGGGCATATTTTAATTAATAGAAAATAGTGTAGATAAAAGGAGCACTGATTTATAATAATATGGAGATACATCAATTCCATCAGATCAGCAAAGAAGACATGGAATTTATA
>DXWL01000002.1 GCA_019416865.1 Fusobacterium sp. | reverse complement strand
GAAACTATTTTTTCTTAAAGAATTTTATTTTTTACAAATTTGCAACAGCCCCTTTATATTCTTATTAATATAATTTTAAGATAATTGTTTTTTCAGCCAATCTTTTCCTTCTACTGCTCTTGTTACAAGCATAGAAGCTATTGTATCTCCACTTGCATTAATCATTGTTGCAAATGGGTCAACAAGATATCCTATTGTTGCGATTATAGGGAAAGCTTCTGCTGGGAATCCATACATAGCAACTATAAACATCTCTCCAATAAGTCCTCCGCCAGGTACTCCTGACATTACAACTCCTCCAGCTATTGATAGGAATAAAGCACTTATATAAGTTCCTGCACCTGTGAAAGGTACTTGGAAAATTCCAAACAAGAATGATATTTTTAAGATTGAACTTAAAACTGTTCCATCCATATGAGCTGTAGCTCCGATTGGAAGAACTATCTCTCTGATATCTTTAGGAACACCTATTTTACTACAAGCTTCCAAATTTACTGGAAGTGTTGCTATTGAACTTTGAGTGGCAACAGCTGTAACTGCAGGAGAGATTACATATTTTAATTTTTTTACTCCTTCCATACCACCTGAAATCCAAGCATAAAGAGGAAATGCTGTAAACATATAAACCATACATAATGGATAGTATATTGCCATTGCTCTTGCATAAGAACCTAAAAGTTCTTTTCCATGTTCACCTATAAGAGCTGCAAAATAAGCTCCAAGTCCAATTGGTGCATAATACATTAAAAGTCCAACTATTTTTAAGAATACTTCTGATAATGCTTCAAGTCCTCTTGCAATTACTCTTCCTTTTTCACCTATCATATTTGTGCATATTCCAAATACAACTGAAAATATAATAAGAGGAAGCATATTTTTTCTTGAAATAAGTTCAGGGAAATCTGTTACAGTAAGAGCTGCTACAATTTGATCTCCTGTTTGGAATGGTTTTAAAGCTTCAGCAGCCGGCATTGCAAGGTTTACACCTTCTGCAGGAGGAAAAACTTTTACAGTTATAAAAATATAAACTGCTGCTACAAGTCCTGTTCCTACAAATGTCATAAGCATAGTTTTTAAAATTTTTCCAAGTCTTTTCATATCGCTCATTCCTGCTATTGAACTACTTATTGTTACAAATACAAGAGGAACTACAACCATGAACATTCCATTAATAAAAAGATCTCCAAAAGGCTTAAACATTGTGGCCTTTTCTCCCATTTGAATACCTATAAAACTTCCAATTATTATTGCTCCAAGTAATATAATAGAAAATTTATAAGCTTCCCATATACTTTGTTTTTTACTTTCTCCCATTCTTCTAATCCTCCCAAATAATTTATTAATCTATTTTATCTAAAACTGCTGATAAATCTAAAGTTTTTGTTCCATCTTCAAAAATAAAACATGGAATTCCAATTCCTCCAGCTGCTATTACAGCTTTATACATCTCACTTGTTTCACGAACTTTTAAATATTCTTTTAATGAATCTAAGTTTTCAGAAATATTTTCAAATTTTATTTCTATATTTTTCTCCTCTAATTTTTTTAAAGCTTCTCTTGTATCTTCACAAAGATGACTTCCTATAACTGTTAACTTCATAACATCCCTCCTAAAAATCTTATTGTTTGCACTAAAATATATAGCAATTTTTGTGCCAAAAAAAATATTTTTTTTGAACTTTTTTTGTCTGGTTTCTGTCTGATTTTTTTATAATCAAACAACTATTAAATAAAAATTGGCAGAATTGTTTTATCCTATTCTGCCATTTTCTACCATTTTTTATTTTAACTTATATTTTTTTAAAAATTCTTCCCCTTTTTCAGAGATACTATTCCCCCGTCTTCCTCTGAAAACATTAAGATATCCTATTTTTTCCAAATTTTTTAATATCCCTCTTATCTCCTGTTCAGAAAGATTAATCTCATTTTCTTTACAAATCAAACTTAAATTTTTCCTTCCGCTGCTCTCACCTTTTCTGCTGTTTTCTTCTATCTTTTTTAAAATAAAAAGATATTCTTTATATCTTACTCCAGAAATATTAAGTAGCTCATTTTCACCAACTGTTTTTTCTGAAGATCTGTTTTTTTCATAATACTCCTGAATAGAAATAGGCATATCTTCAAAATCTATATATTCTTTATCCATAAAATTAAAAAATTCTACATAATTTTTTAATTCTCTTATATTTCCTTCCCAATTATACATTTTAAAAGCTTCTTTTGCCTTTTCTGTAAATTTAAATTCTGCTCCCACATCTTTTTTAAATTTTTCTAGAAGAAGATATACATCGTCATCTCTATCTTTTAATGGAGGAACTAAAATAGGAAGTGTATTTATCCTGTAATATAAATCTTTTCTAAATTTTCCCTCTTTTATTAAATTTCTCAAATCTTCATTTGTTGTTGCTATAATTCTTACATCTATATTTATAACCTTATCTCCGCCTATTTTCATTATCTCTTTTTCTTGAATAACTCTTAAAAGTTTTATTTGAAGAGCTGGGCTCATTCCCTCTATTTCATCAAGAAGAAGAGTTCCCATATGAGCAAATTCAAAAAGTCCTATCTTCCCACCTTTTTTTGCCCCTGTAAATGCTCCCTCCTCATATCCAAAAAGTTCACTTTCTAAAAGATTATCTGGAATAGCAGCACAGTTTACAGCTACAAAAGGATAATCTTTTCTGTCTGAATAATTGTGTACAGCATGGGAAAAAAGCTCTTTTCCTGTTCCGCTCTCCCCTGTAATAAGAACAGCTGAATTTGTTTTAGCCATCTTTTTAGCTATCTCTTTTATTTTTTTTATAGATGAAGATTCTCCCAAAATATCATCAAAATTATATTTTGCCTTATGCCCTTTATTTAACATCTGCCTTCTTAACTCATGTTGCTTCTGTTCCTCTTCCCTGAATCTCTGTAAAATTGCAAAAGCTCCCATATAATTTTCAGCTTTTATTACTGGAGTAATATTAAGATTTACATACTCTCCGTTTATCTTAATAAGTCTTGACCTAATTTTTTCCTTATCTTTTTTTACCTCTGAAAAAGGTATGTATGAAAGTATCTCCTCTGCATTATTTCCAACAAGGTTGCTGCAGCTTTTTTCAAGAATTTTTTCAGCACTTTCATTACATGAGCAAATAAAATTATCTTTATCTACACCTATTATTGCAATATCAAGAGTTCCCATTAAAATTCCAAGCTGACTTTCTGCCTGTGTAGCCTTTTCAAGTATTTTACTAAGACTGTAATCATTCGTTGCTACACTGTCCAAATACTCTCTTATTTTTTTATAATATAAAATATGTTCGAATTCAAGTTTCAATGCTATTTCTATTATTGTATTAGCATCTAATATTCTATGTCCTATATCTATTATCTCTCTTCCTTTTGCTTCTTTAGGTAAAAGTTTTGTTTCAGCAGGAGTTATAATAAGAGAGGCATTTGGAAATTTTTCAATACTAGGATATGCTGGAATAAACTCTATATTATTTATTCCAAGATGATACATCATAGATATGGCTTCCATGCACATCTTTGCTGTTACATTAAAAAATATTGCCTTTGTACCCTTAGGAAAATTTTTAAGATAATTTACCTTATCTTTTGAAATTGTATAATCAACCACCACTGTATTATGAGTTTGTATAAATTTCTCTCCTAAATGTTCACTGGCACTGGTAGAGATAACATAAAGATCTGATTTTTTTAAATCTTTTATCGTTCCATCTTCTAAACTGTATACACTTGTATTTACAAGATCTTCAAAGATCATATCTATCTGTTTTTTCATAAAATTTCTTATCTCTGTTGCCCCTGTTATAACAGCTACCTCTTTTTTCATGCTCTCCTCCTCGCATAGAATTTACTTTTTAAACCTATTATACCATATTAACCATTTTTTAATATAAAAAAGAAGCTGTTGTATTTATATAACTTTAAAAATCCAAAACAGCTTCTTTTTATTTTATCTTATTTTATTTTCAAAAATCTCAACAATAGTTTTTTCTGTACCAACCATTCCTGGAGAAGCTATAAGACCCATATTTCTCATAGTTTCTTCTGGAGTATTTCCATTTATTCCATGAACATTATAAATATATACTCCATTCATAGCAAACTCTACTGAACGAAAGGCTGTATCTGTAGCCGCTATACCTTTCATTGTGCAGCCTTGATTTCCTCCATCACATATCATTCCAGTGATACTTGAAGCCATATTGTTTATTGTGTGAAACATATCTTCTACTGAACCATCTCTCATAAACACAAGTCCACACGCCATTCCTGTTCCTGCTGCTATTCCACATCCACAGAAAGCTGAAAGACGTCCAGAATATTCTTTTATATACATACACACAAGATAACTAAGTGCTGCAGCTCTTAATAAAATCTCTTCTGAAAGATTTTTTACTTTTTGCTCTGCAAGAAGAGGCATTACTGCAATAATTCCATGAGCTCCTGAACCTGTTATACTCATAGCTGGTTTATCAAGTCCTATTACTCTTGCTTCAATAGCTCCATTACAAAGAAGCTGTGCTGTTTTTAAAACATCCTGAGAAAATACATTTTCCCCGTTCATTTTAAAAAGCTGGTGTATAAAAGTAGATTTTTTACTGTTAAGCCCTTCATTGAAAAGCTCTATATTCACATCAAAGGCTTTTTTAATAAACTCTATCTCTTTTATATCTACATTTCTTACATAATCAACTATCTCTTTTAAAGTATATTTATGGATCAAAGGAATCTCTTCCTCTCCATCTTCTTTATGAATTTCATTATTTTCAAAAATTATTTTGCCATTTAAAGTAATTTTCACAATATTTGTATGAGAATGCTTTATTGTAACAGTACAGATATCTGTTTTTGTCTTTACTGTTGCTTCTATAAAAATATCTGAACTTATTCCACTAAGTTTTACTTTTATCTTTCCTGCCTGAACAAGCTTTTCTGCCTCTCTATTATCAGCTTCTGTTACTCCAGCAAGTGATTCAAGACCTTTTTCACAATCTCCTGCAATAACACCCAAAGCAGCAGAAAAAATATTTCCTACTTAATTTGAATTAGGAATTCCACAAGTAAAGGCATTTTTATACATTCCTGAATTAAGTTCTAAAGATACTTCTTCTATTTCACCTTTGGTATAGCTTCTTGCTTTTGATGCTGCAAAAGCTATCGCTCCTGGTTCAGTAACTCCAAGAGCTGGTTTCATATCATTAAAAATCAGTTCTGTCAATTTTTCCACAGCTTTCTCCTCTTATTTTTTTAGATTGTTCACAGCTTTTTCTATTCTTGCCATTGCATCTTCAACCATATATCTTGGACAAGCTATATTAAGTCTTGCAAATCCTACTCCATTTGCACCAAATCCTGCTCCGTCATTCATTGCAACTTTTGCATCTTTTAAAAGCATATCTGTGATTTCAGCAGATGTAAGTCCAAGCCCATTGAAATCAAGCCACATAAGATATGTTCCCTCTGGTTTTGCAGCTTTTACTTGAGGAAGTTTTTCTCTTAAAAAATCTACAACATATTGAGCATTTCCATCTAAGTGTGCAAGAAGTTCCTCCAACCATTCCTCTCCGTGTTTATATGCTGCTTCAAAACCTACAAGACTGAATGGATTATTTCTTTTTATATCCATTCTTCCTAGCTCAGCATCAAATTCTGTCCATTCCTCTTCTCTTGGGAATGTAACGAAAGAAGCTTGAAGCCCTGCTATGTTAAAAGTTTTTGTTGGTGAAAAACAAGTAATTGTTATATTTTCAATTTCTTTGCTAAGTGAAGCAATAGGAGTATGAGTATATCCTGGAAGTACTAAATCTCTCCAAATCTCATCAGCTAAAATTCTTACATTGTATTTAAGACAAAGCTCTCCAACTTTTTGAAGTTCTTCTTTTTTCCATACTCTTCCAACAGGATTATGAGGACTGCAAAGTATGAAAAGAGTTATTTTTTCATCAGAAAGTTTCTTTTCAAGATCTTCAAAATCCATTGTATAATATCCATTTTCATCTTTTACAAGTTCATTTGTAACAAGTGTCCTGTTACCATTTTTTACAGACTCAGCAAAAGGAGGATAAACAGGTGTTTGTATTAAAATTTTCTCATCCTCTTTTGTTAGAGATTTTACAAGCATATTCATACTTGGTACAACTCCTGGACTGTGAATTAAAGTTTTTGGACTAATTTTATAATCAAATTTTTTTTCAATCCATTCTGCAGCAGTTTCGTAATATGAATCAGGTCTGTATACATAACCAAAGATTGCCTGTTCAGCCTTTTCTTTTATCGCTTCTACAACTTCAGGAACTGTTTTTATATCCATATCTGCAATCCACATTGGAAGAAGATCATTTGAACCAAATTTTTTTCCCATTTCTTCCCATTTTGCTGCATGATTTTTACTTCTATCTACTTTTTCATTAAAATTAAATTTCATATACCTCTCCTTGCTTATATTGATTTTAATTATTTTTATTTTATAATAAAAGCAATTTTTATGCCACTTTTTATTCTATATTTATTTTTCATCTTCCGCTGAAAAATAACATTTCTTACCTTATTTGAACTTTTTTATTTTTTAATTGGTTAAAAAGGATAACCAATTAAACTTTTAATTAACCCATCTTATTTTAACTATTTTACCTTTATCAGAATACGTTATAACTTTTTCTACCTCTTTATCTTTATTATATTCTGTCCATTCGCCTACTTTTTTATAGTTTTTATAATTTCCCTCTTCCTGAATATTTCCATTTTCCCAGTAGCTTACAAATCTTCCTGTACCATTTTTCATCTCTATTTGATCTATAAGCATTCCACTTATGTCATACCATTCTATAATTCCCTCTATTTTTCCATCAACATATGGAATTACAGATCTTATATTCCCATTCAGATGATATGTTATCTGATCACCATTTTTCTTTCCTTTTTCATATTTTTCTCTCATCCCCACAGTTCCATCATTACCAAACCAAACTTTATCTCCATCAAGAACTCCGTCTTTATATTCTTCAAAATATAAAAGATGTCCTGCATATCTTATTGAGAAAATTCCTGTAAAAAGTTCCTCTTCCCCTTTGACATAAGCTTTTTTATTTTTATTAAATTTTTTTAATTCTATGTTTACTTCTCTTGTTCCTGGTTTTATCTCTTTTTCTTCTATTTTTTCAAATTTTTCTTCTTCATACAAAAGTATTTGAGTCTGTTTTTTCTGTTGATTTGTACATCCCGTTGCTGCTACCATACACAATATTAAAAATATTTTTACTAAATTCTTCATTTTTATAATTTCTCCTGCTCCTTAAAATAATATCTTATTATATCATATCTCTCATTTTACTTAAACAAAAAAAATCAGCCTATATTTTCATATAAACTGATTTTTTCAACATTATATTTTTTTAATTCTATCTAAAGATTCCGAAAACTTTCCAGATTACATAAGATAAAACATGTGATCCTCCATCAACAGAAGATACACTTCCAACACCTTCTGGAATAGCAAATCCTACTTCTCCAGCAACTCTTGTTAAAAGTGGAGCCATAGATGAACCAATTAAAAGTATTAAAGACATTATAATAATTGAAGATATTAATGCTCTGAATACATTTCCTTTTGCAGGAATAATTGCCCAAGTTAATAATATAGGAATAATTCCGATATCTGCAAATGGAAGCATTGTGTTTCCTGGAAGTATTACAGCTAGAAGAAGAGAAATAGGAACCATCATTACTCCTACTGACATTATTGTAGGATCTCCTATTGCTATTGCTCCGTCAAGACCGATATAAACTTTTCTTCCTGGGAATCTGCTGCTCATAAATTCTTGTGCAGCTTCAGAAAGAGGAATAAGTCCTTCCATTAAAAGTTTAGTCATTCTAGGCATTAAGAATAATACTGCTGCTAAGTTGATACCTAAAAGTAATACAGCTTGCCAATCATATCCTGCTAAAGTTCCTATTACAACTCCAAGAATAAGTCCCATTATTGCAGGATCTCCAAATATTGACATAAGTGATCCTGTGTTATCTTTTTCTTTTAATTCTATTTTTATATCTCTTATAACAGGAATCATATCTATTAATTTATTGATACCATATCCGATTGGAAGCCAGTTAATTGTTTCAAAGTGAGCAAAAGTTACTCCTTCCATACCAAAATATTTACTAATTATAGGAGCTGCCCAGTCAGCAAGTTTTAAGATGATTACAATAGCAATTGCTGCAGCTATCATAGCAAGTGCAAATGAACCTGTGCTGTAGTATACTAATGCTCCTGTAAATATAAAGTGCCAGAAGTTCCATAAGTCAACGTTCATTACATTTGTAAGATTTAAAGCTAACATTATAAAGTTAATTCCTATTGCCAACATGAAAATCCATACTACAAGAGGTGTTGCAAAAGACATTGCTGCTTCTACTGGCCAACCTACATCCATTGTAGTTAGATTAAGATTAAAGTTTTCAGACATCTTCTGAGTTGCTGTTCCCAGATTAGATACCATCATACCAATAACAAGGTTAACACCTATAAAACCAATTCCTATAGTAAGTCCTGATTTAAAAGCATCTTTTGGTTTTAATCTAAATATAAGTCCTAAAATAAATATGATTATTGGAAGAACTACTACTGCTCCCATATCAAGTAAAGCTTGTATTATTCCCATTTTACCCTCCTGAAATGTTTAAATTATTTTATTTTTTTATTGATTCAACTATTTCATCTAATGTTTTTTTCATTCCTACACCTGTTAAGAATGGTACTCCTGAAAATACAGGACAATCAAATTTTTGATCTTTAGGAAGTACAACTGTATGTACTACGAAATCTGGTTTCATTGTTTTTGCCATTCCTTCAAGTTCTCCGATTTTGCATTGAGTAATTTCTATTTTTAATCCTCTTTCTTCAAAACCTTTTTCAATTTTTTTTCTTGCCATTGTAGAAGTTGCAACTCCACTTCCACAAGCAATAATTGCTGTATATTTTTCAGCTCCTGATACTTTTGTTTCTACTTTTACTGTTTCTTTTTCTTCAACTTTTTCTGTTTTATCGCCTTTTAAAAATTTGCTGAATAATCCCATTTTATCCTCCGTTAACTTTTTATAATAATGTTTCTAGTATTTCATCATCTGTCATTGTTAAAAATTCATTTAACATCTCTTCGTGATCTTCAAATAATTCTGCCATTCCTGAAAGAATGTCATTTTTATTTTCTTTTGTCAGAGCCATTACAAAGAAAACTTTACAGTTTACATTTTCTTCTCCACTTTCAATATTTCTGAAACTTACAGGCTCCTTGCTTACAACTATTGCTATTTTATCTGTTTTCACATATTTATCATCTGTGTGTGATATAGCTGTGTGAGTTCCATTTTCAAGAACCATTCCTGTAGGAAAATCTATTTCTCTTTGTTTTATTGCTTTAGTAAAGTCTTCTGTTACAATATTGTCTTCGTAAAAAACTTTCCCAACTATATCAAGAATCTCTTCTCTTGATTTTTTTTCATCAAATCTGAATATATATTTTTTTTCAAACATTCTGTATCTCCCCAAAGTTCTTATAATTTGCAGTAAGAACCAAATTTTTCAATATGTCTGTCTATTTCTTCTTTAGAAAGGATAACAGGTTCTCCCATACTTTTAGCTTTTACATAAAGTTCTGCACAGAACTCAACATATTCTGTTATAGCAAAAGCATTTTCTATATCTTCTGCCCCTACATTTACACCATGATTTGCAAGAAGACAAGCTTTAGCACCTTTCATTGCTTCAAAAGCATTTTCAGCTAATTCAGGTGTTCCATACATAGCATATTCAGCACATTTTATTTCATGTGTTCCTGCTATTGCGATCATGTAGTCAACAGCTCTTAAAGGTTCTCTTAGGCATGAAATTGCTGTACAGTTCATAGCATGTGTATGAATGAAAGCTTTTATATCTTTTCTTCCATTGTATGCTTTTAAGTGCATTCCTGTTTCTGAAGATGGAGCATATTTAGGATTTCCATCTACTACATTTCCTTGTAAATCTACTACCATGATATCTTCTGGTGTTAAAATATCATATGGAACACTGCTTGGAGATATAGCTACAAGCCCCTCTTCTTCATTATAGATAGAGATATTTCCTCCTGTTCCTTTTGTTAATCCTTTTGTGATTAAAAGATTTAGATATTTTACTATTTTTTCTCTTTCAACTTGAAGTTTCATAGTTGCCTCCTTAAAGTTTATCTTGTTATATTTTTTATTATTTTAAATACTTCTTTTTCTGTGCTGCACTTCTCTAAAATTTCTTTTAGATTATTTTCATCTATATTTTCTTTAAGCTCTAAAAGTCCTTTTATATGTTCTTTTTTATCACAACTTGCCAAAGCAAAAATATGTTTGATTTCTATATTTTGGAAAAGCACTGGTTTTTTCAGCTGCAGATAACTTATTCCTGTTTTAATAACATTTTCTCCAATGTCTGCATGAGGAAGTATTATTCCATCACCAATCATCATGTACATTCCCAATTCTTTTATTTTTTCTATCATTTCATAGATATATTTTTCTTTTATATATCCATTATCCTCTAAAATCTTTCCAGCTTCAAAAACAGCTTCTTCCCAATTATTCATATCTTTCTCTATTTTAATATTCTGCATTGGAAGAAGATCTGTAAGAGAAGGTTCAATGAAGTTTTCTACTTTCTTATTCTCTATATTCTCAAAATATCTAATAAGATTATTAGTCAAATGCTCCTCGTTTTGAATATCTGAATATTTTCTTACAATTTCAACTATCTCTGAAATATTTACTCTGTTTTTTCTATTTTTTATTCCAGCTGCTAAAAGTTCAATGATATTTTCTTTTGTAAGAATTGAATTTACTTTTATAACAGGAACTAGAAATTCATTTTTATTTATAGCAGCTGTTGTTATTATAAAGTCAATTCCATTTATATCTATATTTTTTAAATTATTTAAAGGAACTAAATCTTTTACTTCTATATCAAAGAAATCTTCCATATCAAAGAAATCTTCCATCTCCTGCTTTAAAAGGTTAGAAGTTCCATAGCCAAGTCCACAAACTATAAGTATTTTCTTTTTAGTTTCCAATCTTTCTACCATTCTTTTTATTGAAAGGACAAAATGAACAACAAAGAATGATGTTTCATTTTCAGAAAATTCTTTTCCAATGAAATCTTCTATTTTCTTTAAAGCTGATTTTACTTCACTGTATAATACAGGATACTGGTCTATAATCTCTTCGTGAATTGAATTTTCAAGCTCTATATCATTTTTTGATCTATATATTGTCGGTATAAGATGGTTTATAAGTCCATCTCTTAAAGTTGTGTCATTTAAAATATTTATATTTATTTTCTCACTGACTTTATTTATAAGTTCATCAGCAAGTTTTTCTATATAAATCCAGTTTTCATAAAAAGAATACTTAAAGTTGTATGTATGAGAACCTAAAATAAATTCTGTTATCTTCATTATTTCAAATTCATTTACTAAAAAATTATTATTTTTTTCAAGCATCTTTATGTTTGCTTTTACTGCATCAAAATCTGCTGTAGATTTTATAAATTCTTGATTTTGTATATTTTTATCTAAAGCAAGGTCATTTTCCAATCTTTTTATCAAAATAAGTATATATATTATCAATATCTGATATGCTTCATCTGATATTTTTTTATTCAAATCTTTTTTTACCTGCTCTAAATATTCACTTGCAGATAAAATATCTTCTGTTTTTATATAATTTTTTATTATTCCTGTTTTTTTATTACTAATTTTTTCAAAAAATCTAAGTTTTTTATCTTCTACTTCAAAGCTCTTTTTAAATTTCTCAAGCAATAACTTTCTTATAACAATTTCGCTTCCCTGAACAATAAGTCCTTTATTTGCTTTCGAAATTATCTTAAGTCCCTGCTCTTGAAATTTCTCTCTTACAATTCTCATATCTCCTTTAAAAGTGCTTCTGCTGATATCTATAAAATCACAAATTTCATCAGCCTTGCATCCATAACTTGACATAAGAAGAAGTAAAGATATCATCTCTATTCTTTCACTTTGAGAAAATGTATAATTTTTTTCTCCCAGCTCTTTTTTTACAATTTCTAAATCTCCAAAACCTTTTATGACTCTATTTTCAATAATTACTTTATAATCAATATTTTCATCAGAAAAAAAATCATTCAAATCTTCTATTCTGTATCTTATCGTTCTTTCTGAAATATTCAGTTCTTCAGAGACTTTTTCTATGCTTTTATTCAAATGATTTAATAAAATCATTTTTTTGTTGTCTATAAACATACCGTCTCCTTTCTGTATATTATATTTTTATATTATTCTAAACTAGATTTATTTAAAAGGACTTTATTCTTCAATTTTTTTGAAAATTTTTGTCCTCCATTATAATTCTATTTAATACAAACGGTTATACTACACTTTTTTCATTTTTAAGCACTTCTAATTTTTTCTACTACAAAAAGATTACCATATTTTTTGAAATTATCAAAAATAAAAATTCTTTATTCTCATATGTTTTTATATGAAACAATAAATTTATAGAAATTCTTTGTGTAAAATGATACAATATAATGTAAAAAACTTTTAAGGAGGTATTAACTTATGGAACCAGTTCTAGTTTTTGGTCATAAAAATCCAGATACAGATTCTATATGTTCAACTATTGCCACTGCTTATTTAAAAAATGCCTGTGGGGTAAATGCTGTCCCTTACAGACTTGGAAAAATAAACAAAGAAACTGCTTTTGTACTTAATAAATTTGGAATAAAGGTACCTGATCTTCTTACAACTGTAAGTGCTCAGATATCAGATCTTACTCGTGTAAAAAAAGAGGTTATCAATATAGATGATTCCATTCAGGAAGCTCTTGATCTTATGACAAAAGAAAACTTCTCAAGTTTCCCTGTTGTAGATGAAAACAGACATCTTAAAAATATGATTCATATCTCTGACATTGCAAATACTTTCTTAAAAATAGATTATTCAGATCTTTTTTCTAAATACAGCACAACATATGAAAATCTTATAGAAGTGCTTGATGGAAAAATAATAAGTGGGATATATCCTTCTGGAGAAATAAAAACAAATCTGAAGGCTATTTCAGAACTTGATACTATTGAAAAAGGTGATGTTGTAATCACTACTTCAATGGCCGATGGAATTGACAGATTAATAAAGGCTGAAGCAAAAGTTATAATTGTCTGCTGTAAAGAAGATGACTTTATAAGCCCTCGTGTTACATCAGAATGTGCAATTATGATTGTTAATCATTCTCTTTTTAAAACAATATCACTTATCAGTCAGTCTATATCTGTAGGAGCTATTTTAGAAAACAAAAACTTTTATAGTTTTAAAAAAGATGATTTCCTTCATGAGATAAAAGATATTATGAAGGATTCTACTCAGACAAATTTCCCTGTTGTAGATGATGAAGGAAAAGTATACGGAACAATCAGAACCAAAAACCTTATTAATTTTACAAGAAAAAAAGTCATTCTTGTTGACCATAATGAATTTTCACAATCTGTAAACGGACTTATGGATGCACAAATTTTACAGGTAATAGATCATCATAAATTTGCAAACTTCCAAACAAATGATCCTGTAAAAATTACTGCAGAAGCTGTAGGATGTTCTTCTACAATAGTGTATTCTCTGTATAAAGAAGCAGGAATTGTTCCTCCAAAAGAGATTGCTGGAATTATGCTGAGTGCTATTATATCTGATACTCTTCTTTTCCGTTCACCTACTTGCACTGAAAAAGATGAACAGACAGCTGCTGAACTTGGAAAATTGGCTGAAATAGATGATATTTATAAATATGGAATGGAGATGCTTATAGCTGGAACTTCTTTTGAAAACAGTACTCCTCCTGAAATACTGAATCTTGATAAAAAAGAGTTTAATATGGGCGGAACAAATATGGCTGTAGCTCAAGTAAATACAGTTGATGTTGAAGGGCTTTTAAAAATGAAAAATGATCTTGAAGCTGCTATGACAGAAGAAATCAGAACAAATAATTATGATCTGTTCCTATTTGTTATTACAGATATTATAAATTCAAATTCCACTCTTTTAGCTTACGGAGATAAGATTAATATTGTAGAACTTGCATTTAATAAAAATCTTGTAAATAATGAAATGCTTTTAAAAGGTGTTGTATCAAGAAAGAAACAGATTCTTCCATTTTTAATGGCTGCAACACAAAGTCTGTAATTTTTGGCAGAAACTGCCTATTTTCAAGTTACAGTCTTTTATGATACAATTATATAGATATATTAAAATAAAAAATTATGTGAGGATTAAAAATGTTTTTACCTACAACTTCTGAAGAAGTAAAAAAATTAGGATGGGATTCCCTTGATATTATTTTAGTGTCAGGAGATACTTATATAGATTCTTCTTATAACGGCTCTGCTCTTATAGGAAAATGGCTTTTAAAAAATGGTTTCAAAGTGGGAATTATTGCCCAGCCTGATATAAATTCTCCGGAAGATATTACCAGACTTGGAGAGCCTAATCTTTTTTGGGCAGTATCAGCAGGATGCGTTGATTCAATGGTTGCAAACTACACTGCCACAAAAAAGAAAAGACATAAAGATGATTTCACTCCAGGTGGAGAAAATACAAAAAGACCTGACAGAGCTTCTATAGTTTATACAGGACTTATAAGAAGATTTTTTAAAAACAGTAAGACTCCTATTGTTCTTGGGGGAATTGAGGCAAGTCTTAGAAGAATAGTTCACTATGACTACTGGTCAAATCAACTTAGACGTTCTCTTATTTTTGATGCAAAAGCAGATATTCTTTCATATGGAATGGGAGAAAAATCAATGCTTCAACTGGCTCAAGCTATAAAAACTGGAGCTGACTGGAAAAATATCAGAGGACTTGCATATATCTCAAAAGAACCTAATGAGGAGTATATCACTGTTCCATCTTTTGAAGAGTGTCGTGAAGATAAATATAAATTTATAGAGATGTTTAATACTTTCTATAAAAACTGTGATTCTTTGACAGCAAAAGGTTTAAATCAACAACATGGGGATAGATGGCTTATACAAAATCCACCTTCTGAAAATTTTTCATCTGAACTTTTAGATGAAATTTATGGAATGGATTTTGAAAGAGATGTTCACCCTTATTATAAAAAAGATGGTGTTGTAAGAGCCCTTGATACAATAAAATATTCTCTTACTACCCACAGAGGATGTTATGGTGAATGTAATTTCTGTGCCATTGCTATCCATCAGGGAAGAACTGTTACTTCAAGAAGTGAGGAATCAGTTATAAAAGAGATAACAGATATAACAAAAGATAAAAAATTTAAAGGAAATATCTCCGATGTGGGAGGTCCTACTGCAAATATGTATCAGATGGAATGCAGTAAAAAATTAAAACTAGGGGCTTGTTCTGATAAAAGATGTCTTTATCCTAATACTTGCCCAGCTCTTAAACCAAATCACAAAAGACAAATAGATCTTTTAAAAAAATTAAGAAGTATCCAAGGAATAAAAAAGATATTTATAGCTTCAGGAATAAGATATGATTTAATTTTAGATGATCATGCTTATGGAGATAAATATTTAGAAGAGATAGTTGCCTATCATGTATCAGGACAGATGAAAATAGCTCCTGAACATACTGAAGATAAAGTTTTATCTCTTATGGGAAAACAAGGAAAAGACTATCTGAAAGAATTTAAAAATAGATTTTATAAATTAAACAAAAAACTTGATAAAAAACAGTTTTTAACATATTATTTAATTGCAGCTCATCCAGGATGCAACGAAAAAGATATGTTGGATTTGAAAATTTTTGCTTCTGAAGAATTAAAAATAAGTCCTGAGCAAGTACAAATTTTTACACCAACACCATCTACATATTCTACACTTATGTATTATACAGAGATAAATCCTTTTACAAACAAAAAAATATTTGTAGAAAAAGATAATGGAAAAAAAGAAAAACAAAAAACTATTATTATTCCAAAAGATTCTGCTCAAAATAAACCTTCTCCACAAAGCAGAACAAATAACAATAGGAAAAATAACAGCAATAATAAAAATAAAAAAAGAAATTTTAAATAAAAATATAAACTACCTTAGATATTTTTATTTATGTCTAATTTAAGGAGGTAAAATGAAACCAATAGTTGCCATAGTTGGTAGACCCAATGTAGGGAAATCTACTCTTTTTAATAAGCTTGTAGGGGACAGAGTGGCTATCGTTGATGACCAGCCAGGTGTTACAAGAGATAGATTATACAGAGATACAGAATGGAGCGGTAAAGAGTTTGTCCTTGTTGATACAGGAGGACTTGAGCCTAGAAATAACGATTTTATGATGTCTAAAATAAAACAACAAGCAGAGGTTGCCCTTAACGAAGCTGATGTTATACTTTTTGTAGTTGATGGAAAAGCTGGACTTAATCCACTTGACGAAGAGGTTGCCTACTATTTAAGAAAGAAAAACAAACCTATAATTTTATGTGTAAATAAAATTGATAACTATCAAAAACAACAGGAAGATCTATATGATTTCTGGGCTTTAGGATTTGATAATCTTATAGGAATATCTGCTGAACATAAAACAAACCTTGGAGATATGCTTGATCTTGTAGTAAATCTTATTGATACAGTTGAAATGCCTGAAGAGGAAGAGGGACTTAAAATTGCAATCATTGGAAAACCAAATGCAGGAAAATCTTCTCTTGTAAATAAACTTTCAGGTAAAGAAAGAGCAATTGTAAGTGATATTGCAGGAACAACAAGAGATGCAATAGATACACCTATTGAATTTGAAGATAAAAAATATGTTCTTATTGATACAGCGGGAATCAGAAGAAAATCAAAAGTTGAAGAAGCTCTTGAATATTATTCTGTTTTAAAAGCATTAAAAGCTATAAAAAGAGCTGATGTATGTTTCCTATTATTTGACGGTAAAGAGGGGCTTTCTGAACAGGATAAAAGAATTGCCGGAATTGCTCACGAAGAAAAGAAACCTATCATCATCGTTGTAAACAAATGGGACTTAGTTGAAAAAGAAAAAAATACAATGAAAGATATGAAAGAAGCTCTTCTTGCTGAACTTCCTTTCCTTTCTTATGCACCAATTGAGTTTATCTCTGCTCTTACAGGGCAAAGAACAAACAGACTTTTTGGTATAGCTGACAGAATCTACGAGGAATACACTAGAAGAATTTCTACTGGACTTCTTAATACAGTAATCAATGAAGCTGTTATAATGAATCCTCCTCCTACAAGAAAAGGAAGAGTTACAAAAGTTAACTATGCAACTCAGATTGCAACAGCACCACCTAGATTTGTATTGTTCTGTAACTATCCTGAACTTATGCACTTCTCTTATTCAAGATATATTGAAAATAAAATCAGAGAAGCTTTTGGATTTGAAGGATCACCTATTGAAATCATTTTTGAAAAGAAAAACCAAGAAAGAGATTAATATTAAATACAAAAAGGGAGCAACCGCTCCCTTTTATAATCTGATTTTTTAATAGTTTGATAAAGCTTCAAGAAAATCTTTTTTCATCTCTTCACGAAGCTCTTTTGGCTCTAAAATCACAGCCTCCTTTGAAAATTGTCTGAAATAAAGTTTTGCATTTTCATTGGAAGTTTCAAAAATATAAATGTCATCATCTTTTTCAATAAGCTTAGGACGATAGTTTGTAAGCCCCTTAAACATTTTCATTCCCTCTTCTGTAAGCCTTACTTTTACAAAATTGCCATTTCCTAAAAAAGGATCGAAATTTTTTCTCACACTCTCAATATATTTTTTATCCTTACCCTTTATCTTGTCCTCAAGAATTGAAACAACCTCTAAATCTTTAAGCTTATAGTTATGATATTTTTTCTCAGTTTCACAATAACAGAAAAGAAAATTTTCATCTCCCTGTTCATCCCTTTTTATAAAATAAGGTTCAACTGTAGTAAGCTTATTTCCATATTTAAGCTTTAATTTTTTTCTTTCTTTTGTAGCTTCTAAAATTTGTTTTACTGTATCCTGAAAAACAAAAAGTTCTCTGATATATTTAAACTTTGAACAATATCTTTCAAAAAGTTCTCTGAAAAATTCTGCTTCTACATCTACTCCGTTATCACGAAGTACATCATAATATATCTCTTTATTAGAAACGTTAAGGTCAAACTGTATAATTTTTTTTACAGGACGCCCCTGACTTTCCAAATCTTTTTCCACATCAATCTCTTTTTTATATTTCAGTTTTTCCAATATATAATTACATAACTTATTGTTATTTATTCCAAATTCCTCTATATCATTTTTCATCATACGCCAAATGTCTTCTGGAACTGTTACTCTTATCTTCTTCACTGTCTGCCCCTCCCAAAAGCCTTTTGGGTATTATAACATATATTCCTGTATTTATTAATATCTAAAAATTTAAGCAGTAAATATATCTTTATCATTAATATTTCCTTTGACACTTTGGAATTTTTCTAAAAGTTTTTCTGGAGTAAGATTTTTCTTCTCTTCTCCTGAAAGATTTAAAACAATATTTCCATTATGAAGCATTATAATTCTGTCCCCATAAGTGATTGCATCTTGAAGATTATGAGTTATCATAAGTGTTGTAATATTATTTTTTCTTACAATCTCATCTGTTTTATCCATAATTATTTTTGATGTCTTAGGGTCAAGAGCTGCTGTATGTTCATCTAAAAGAAGAAGTTTTGGTTTATTAAGAGTTACCATAAGAAGTGCAAGACATTGTCTTTGCCCCCCTGAAAGAAGCCCAACTTCTGTATCCATCTGCTCCTCTATTCCAAGCCCCAATTCTTTTAAAAGAGATCTGTAATATTCTCTTCTTTTTTTGTTAAGTCCCATTGTAAAATTAAAACTTTTTCCTTTATTATCTGCCATAGAAAGATTTTCAAATACAGTCATAGATGGAGCTGTTCCCATTGATGGATCTTGATAAACTTTTGAAATAAAACTATTTTTCTTATAAAGTTCTATTTTTGTTATATCCTTATCCTCAAGACAGATTTGTCCTTTATCAGGAGTGATGCTTCCCATTACAAGATTAAGAAGAGTAGATTTTCCTGCTCCATTGCTTCCTATAACTGTAACAAATTCTCCTGTATTTACTTGTAGATTTAAATTTTTAAATACCTCTTTTTTACTTCCAAGTTCTGATAAAAAAGTTTTTCCGATACAGTTTAAGCTAAGCATTTTATTTCACTCCTTTTCTTAATTTTATAAAGTTGCTGTTTTTTACAGCTAATATTCCCACAACTATCACTGATGTGATAAGTTTCAAATCACTTGCATTAAATCCTATTTTAAGTGCTGCTGTAATAATAGCTCTATAAATTATAGTTCCTATTATTACTGTTGTTGTCATAGCAAACATTCTTTTATTTCTTATTATTGATTCTCCTATTATTATAGAAGCAAGTCCTGTAACAATTATTCCTGTTCCCATTCCCACATCGGCAAATCCTTGATACTGTGCATATAAGCCTCCTGCAAGAGTTACTATTGCATTTGATATCATAAGCCCATATATTTTTAATCTGTCTTTATTTACTCCAAGAGATGTTACCAAAGTTTCATTATCACCAAGTGCTTTTAAAACAAAACCAAATTTTGTTTTTAAAAGAAAATCTAAACATATTTTACATATTGCTACTGCCAAAAGAATTATTATGATAGGTTTTATTCCCATTGTGAAAAGATGTTGTTCTTTAAAAAGAGATAAGTTTGATCTTCCCATAATTTTTATATTTATACTGTAAAGTCCTGTCATAACTATTATTCCTGCCAAGATATTTGCAATTTTAAATTTTACATGAATATATCCTGTAATAAATCCTGCTGCTGCTCCTCCTATACAGGCAAGAGCAAGAGCAAGAACAGGATTTATTCCTTTTACCAGACAGCTGGCAACTATGGCTGCCCCCATGGGAAAACTCCCGTCTACTGTCATATCAGGAAAATCAAGTATCCTGAATGATATATAAACTCCCATAACCATTATGGCAAATATTAAACTCTGTTCCATAGTTCCCAGTAACATTGTAATTCCCCCTCTGCTAAATAACTTCTGCTCTTTCTTTTAATGTTTCAGGCACTGTTATATTTAATCTTTCAACAGCTGCCTTATTTATCATAAGTTTTGTATTTTCTAATGTTTGTACAGGTATATCTTTTGGTTTTGCTCCCTCTAATATTTTCACTGCGATCTCACCTGTTTGATATCCCAGTTGTTTGTAATCTATTGTTTCTGTTGCAAGTGCTCCTTGTTTTATCTGATCATCAATACATCCTATTACAGGAACTTCTGCTGTATTTGCTTTTTCAAGGACAATTGGTGTTGAAGCAACAATCAAGTTATCTGTTGGTGTGTATAAAACATCTACCTCTTTTAAAATTACATCTAATGCAGGTCCTACCTCATTAATATTTGTAATTCCTTTTTCTACTACTGTATATCCATATCTTTTACTTTCCTCTTTTAATTTTTCCACAAGAACAAGTGAGTTTTCTTCACTTGTATTGTACACAACTCCTATTGTTTTTGTTTCAGGAAGAAGAGTGTTTATAAGATCTACTTGTTTATTAACAGGTGCCATATCGCTTGTTCCTGTAATATTTTCTCCTGTAAGTCCTACTGACACTGGGTCAGTAACTGCTGTTATTAAAATTGGTATCTCTTTTGAAGCATTATACATTGCCTGTGCTGATGGTGTAGAAACTGCAAGTACCAAAT
Source organism: Fusobacterium sp. (assembly GCA_019416865.1). Classification (GTDB taxonomy): domain Bacteria; phylum Fusobacteriota; class Fusobacteriia; order Fusobacteriales; family Fusobacteriaceae; genus Fusobacterium_B. Next base: position 84,794 of record DXWL01000002.1, on the reverse strand, counting down.
CTTTTCCAGCCTGTGCATATGATGTTGCTATTGTTTGGGCTGTTCCAAAATCCCCTTGAGCATTTTGATATTCTATATTAACTTTATTTTCTCCATATCCTTTATCTATAAGAGCCTGTCTAAATCCTTCTACTGTTGCATCGAGTGCTGCATGTTCTATTATCTGTGTAATACCTATATCTATTTTTTCCTCTTTAGGTTGTCCGCATCCTGTAAGCATTAAAGCTCCCAATAATATAACTCCTAATTTTTTAAGTTCCATAATTATCATCTCCCATTTTCTGCTCTTTTATTTTGTATGTGTTAATGATATCACTTATCAGAAATATTGGGTAGATAACAATTAAAACATTTATTTGTTCCTAATCAAGTATATTGTTTTTTTCTAATTTCTTATTTTTTCAAGCTTTAATTTTTCAAACTTTGTTCGGTACTGTATTCAATTTTTTAAATTTTTTATTTTTAAATTAAAAAACTGCTGTATCTTTTACAATACAACAGTCTTAGTTTATTACCAACGATTATAACTTAATATCTCATTAAGTTCTTTACGAGATTTTTTACGAGGCTCTGTTTCTTGAGCAGGATATCCAACAGTTATAATAAGTCTTACAACTTTATCTTCAGGGATACCAAAAGACTTTTTCAATTTTTCTTGATTCATAGTTCCTATCATACAAGTTCCTAATCCTTTTGTGGAAGCTTCATAGCAAAGAGCCATTGCAGCCATTCCTATATCCATCTGTGCAAAATGTTGTGAACCATAGTGTTCAGCTACTCCTGGTTTTAGCTGTGCCTTTTCTTCACAAATTATAATAAATGCAGGAACTTTATCTCCCCAAGGACATCCTGTAAGTCCGTTATCATCAAAAGCTTCAACTACTTTTTCACGACTTTCATCTTCATCAACTATTATAAAATGCCAAGGCTGTGAGTTACATCCACTTGGTGAAAATCTTGCTACCTCTACAAGATTTGTCAAAATCTCCCTTGAAACAGGCTTATCACTGTATACTCTGCAGCTCTCACGCTTTAATTGTAATTCTTTAAAATCCATATTATCATCCTCCTTTTTAGTTCTCTCTACATTATATAATAAAACAGCATGATTTTCACCATGCTGTTTCTATTTTTTATAAATTATTTTATTATCTTGAGAATATATCAGCTAAACGATATAAATCAAGTACATCTGTTTTCTTTTCCCCTTCCCATGCATAAGAGATTTCATGAGTAACAACTTTTCCGTCTTCTACACCAATCATTACTCCTCCATCTCCATTTTCTAAAACTTCAACAGCTTTTACTGCCAGTCTAGTTGCAAGGACTCTATCTCTTCCACTAGGAGTTCCTCCTCTTTGAATATGCCCAAGAACGACACTTCTTACTTCAGTAGAAACTCTTTTCTTTAATTCTTCTTCTATTTGATTTAAGTGTCCAACACCTTCAGCTACTAAAACGATATCGTGAAGTCTTCCAGTTTTTCTTCTTTCTTGAATTTGGTATGCAAGCATTTCAATTGGATTATCAAGTTCAGGAATAAGTATTCCGTCCCCTCCTCCTGCAAGACAAGCATGAACAGCTAAATCTCCTGCTCTTCTTCCCATTACTTCAACAAGTATTGTTCTTTCATGAGAAGTTGCTGTATCTCTTAATTTTGATATAGCGTCAAGTATTGTATTAAGACAAGTATCAAATCCTATAGTAAAATCTGTTCCTATGATATCATTGTCTATTGTTCCAGGAATTCCTACAACTTTTATTCCGTGTTCTTTAGATAAAAGATCTGCTCCTCTGTAAGAACCATCTCCACCTATTACAATTACACCTTCAATTCCTCTTCTTTTTAAGTTTTCTGCTGCAATAGCTCTAAATTTAGGATCTTTAAATTCAGGACATCTTGCTGTTAAAAGAGCTGTTCCTCCTCTATCAATAATCCCTGATATGAAACGTCCGTCTATTGGGAATATTTCATCTCTTAACATTCCATGATATCCTCTTCTGATACCATAAACTTCCATTCCCTTGTATTGCGCCATTTTAGCTGCTGCTCTAATAGCTGCGTTCATTCCAGGTGCATCTCCACCACTTGTTAAAATAGCTATTCTTTTCATGCTTTTTTTTACCCTCCTGAAAAAATTTACAAATTTAAATTTTTTATCTTATAATTTAATAACACTAAAAAGCAGAAATATAAAAACACTTAATTCTGCCGTAATATTTTCAGAAAAGATGATTGTTCCGTCAATATCACTAACCTATTTTCCTATAAAAAAACCTATTTTTCTAAATTTATTATATCTATTTTCCAATAAAGTATCTATGTTTATTTTTTCTAATTCAGAAATTGATAATAAAACTTCTTTTTTAAGGTTAATTTCTGCACATTTCGGATCTTTGTGTGCTCCTCCGAAAGGCTCTGGTATTATTCCATCTATAACACCTAATTTCTTAAGGTTTTGTGCTGAAATTTTAAGATTTGAAGCTGCTTTTTCTGCAAGGCTTCCATCTTTAAATAGAATTGCTGCACATCCTTCAGGAGAGATGACAGAATATACAGAGTGTTCCATCATAAATACTTTGTCTGCTACACCAAGAGCCAAAGCTCCTCCACTTCCTCCTTCTCCAATTATAACAGCAATTATAGGAGTTTTAAGGCCTGACATTTCCATAAGATTTCTAGCTATTGCTTCTCCTTGTCCTCTTTCTTCTGCTTCAAGACCTGGATATGCTCCAGCTGTGTCTATAAGAGTAAGAACAGGTATTCTAAATTTTTCTGCCATTTTCATAAGTCTTAAAGCTTTTCTGTATCCTTCTGGACTTGACATTCCAAAATTTCTTTTGATTTTTTCATTTACAGTTCTTCCCTTTTGAATTCCTATAACCATAAATTTTTTATTATCTATTCTGCAAAGTCCTCCAACTACAGCCTCATCATCTCCAAAAAGTCTATCCCCATGAAGCTCTACAAAATCTGTTGTAATCTCATTGATATAATCTAAAGTATAAGGTCTTTCAGGATGTCTGGCAATTGACACTTTGTCCCAATCAGTAAGTTTTGAATATGCCTCTTTAGCTTTTGCAGCATGAAGCATTCTTAATTTATCTATCTCTTTTGTTAAGTCTACCTCTTTTTCGGCAGCAAAAGTTTCAAGCTCATGTATTCTATTTTCTAATTCTAAAAGTTCTTTTTCGTATCTCACAATAATCCTCCTATCAGACTAAATTATATTTCTCAGAATTTTTACAATAGTCTGTTTCATCTCTTCTCTTTTCACTATTACATCAATCATTCCATGTTTTAATAAAAATTCACTTGTCTGAAACTCTTTAGGAAGTTTTTGTTTGATTGTTTCCTCTATAACTCTTTTTCCTGCAAATCCAATAAGAGCATTAGGCTCTGACATTATTATATCTCCAAGCATTGCAAAAGAAGCAGTAACTCCTCCAGTTGTAGGATTTACTGGTATTGAAATAAAAGGCTGTCCTGAAGCTTTTAATCTTTCCACAGCTGCAGAAGTTTTAGCCATTTGCATAAGAGAAACTATCCCCTCATACATTCTTGCTCCCCCTGAACTTGATACAATAATAACAGGAACTTTTTCTGTTATACCTCTTTCAATGGCTCTTGTTATTTTTTCTCCCACAACAGAACCCATACTTCCTCCAAGGAAATTGAAGTCCATTACAGCTATACTTACTTTTATCCCTTCCATATTTCCTATTCCTGAAACAACTCCCTCGTTCAGTTCAGTTTTTTCTTTAGCAGATAAAAGTTTTTTCTCATATCCTTCAAAATGCAGAAAATCTTCACTTGTAAGATCTGCATCCATCTCTTCAAAAGATCCTCCGTCAATCAGAAGTTTTATTCTATCCCTTGCTCCCATTTTATAATAATAATCACAGTTAGGACATTTATGAAGATTTCTTCCAATATCCTTTTTTATTATTATCTCAGAACATCCAGGACACTTCTCCCATAGTTCAGATACCTCTTCTGTAATTCCGCTCTTTTCTTTTTCTATAAATACTTGTGGTTCTTCATTCTCTTTTAAAGTTAGTGTTGCATACTTTTTTTTCTTTAGAGAAAAAAACTTCATTTTTCTCCCTCCTTAACCTTTTTTTATACTGCTCTTAATTTTATAGGATTTTTAACTATATTTCAATATTAAATTGCTTTTCATTACATAATAATATAAAATAAATATATAAACTTTTTGAAAAATAGGGTGATTAAAATTAATAATGAATTAAAAAAAATCCGTGTTGATATAAATAACATCGACAGTAAGATTGCCTCTCTCATTGAAGAGAGAGTAAATCTTGTAACAAGAGTTGGAGAAATAAAAAAACATAAAAAAAATTTTTATGTACCCGAAAGAGAGAAATTTATTTTCAAATCTCTTTCTGAAAAATTTCCAAATCTTGATAAAAATATAATAAAAAATATTTTCACAGAGATAATTTCAGGATGCAGAAGTTATGAGAAAATTTTTAATGTAGGACTGATCGAGGATATTCATTCTCTTTCTGCTTTAAGAAATATTCTCGGATCATTCACTGAGAATTCTTTTTTTAAAACTGCTGAAGATATAATGGAAAAATACCCCTCTTTAGATTACGCTCTATTTAATTTAGATGTATCTTCTGCCAATTTAGTTGAAAAATATGAGGATATTTTTATTATCAATTACTGTAATTATGAAAATAAAACATTTTATCTTTTCGGAAAGGAAGAAAATTCAGAAATCATTTCAGGAAAATCTGGATTTCTTTTAGAAAAAAATAATTTTGCTAAAATTCAGGATAGATTGTATAATCTTGCATATAATGTGAAAGAGTTTTCAAATAAATATATTTTTGTTGAGATTAATTTTAATGAGCAGAATAATATAGAAGACATTAAAAATATTTTTTCTGTTCCTCACAAATATCTTGGAATATATCCCAATAATAATTTTTAAACTTTGGAGGTAATCTGATTATGAAAAAATTTTTACTTATATGTTTTACAGCTGTAATGGCAGGATGTTCAAATCTTCCTTCAGCACTTACTCCTGTGGGAATAAGTATGGTATCACAAGAAAAAATAGCTGCAGCTGTTTCACAATCTGAATTATACGCTGTGGGAGCTGTAAAAATAGATACAGCAGGTTCTTTCATTGCTGAGGGAAAAGCAAGAACTCAAGCCAGAGAAAATTTAAAAAGCAAAATTTCTAACGAAGTAACTACTATATTTAACAGATACATGGAAAATGTAGACTCAAACAGCAAAAAGATTTATACTGCTGCTCTGCCTGATTTGAGAAACTACACAACAGAAACTCTTCTTTTAAAAGCTACTGAAAAAATTGCTCTTGTTGACGACAACAAATCATATGTAGCTGTAGCAGTAAAAAAAGAGGATATTGCAAAGGAATCAAAATTTGTTTTCACTGAATATACTTCAAGCCTTATAAAAAAACTTGAGAGCATAAGAGCTGCTGTTTCAAAAACAGATACTGCTTTCCATGAAATAGAAACACCTGAGCTTCCTGTTCTTTCATCAGAAAACAAAAATATATCAAACAATGACTTCACAACAATAGATGAAGATCCATTGTTCCAGTAGTATGAATTTTTACGGAGGATTTTAGGTAATGGTAAAAAAATTAGGTATTTTCGCTCTTCTTATGGTTCTTGTAGGTTGTTCAAATGTAGAAAATCAGTTAAAAGATACTGATAATGCTGTTTTTTCTTTGGATAAATCAAATACTGGAAGAGTGTTTGTTCTTTATCCTGATAAACAAAAAATTAAAACTTCAGGAACTCTTGTAGAGGGAAAACTTCAAGGAAGATATACAGAGTATTATGAAAATGGAAATCTTCTTCTTGTTACTACATATAAAGATGGAAAACAAAATGGATATGCTAAAAAATATTATCCAAATGGAAAAGTTGAAATAAAAGGACAGATGAAAAATAATCTGGCTGAAGGAAAGTTTACTTTCTTTTACGAAGATGGACACCGTCAATCTATAAAGAACTTTAAAAAAGGAATATACGATGGATACTATATGGAGTTTTATCCAAATGGTGCTGTAAAAGTAAAAGGAAATTACACAGATGGATTTAAAAATGGAACTTTTTCTTTTTACAACGAAGAAGGAAAAAAAATTCAAGAGGGAATATATGTAAATGGTCTTAGAAATGGAATGTGGAAAAATTTTGATGAAAATGGAAAAATAGTTTCATCTACTGATTACAAGACTACAGGATTTATAAATCCTGAAGAAAGAATATAAATAATCCTTTTAAAATTTACAATAATGTATTATAATACTAGGAGAATATACATAAAAATCGGAGGAAAAAAATGGAAGGTTTATTAACAGGATTGTTATTTATCTTTGCCATAGCCCTTATTGTATTAGTTTTAATACAACCAGACAGGAGTCGTGGAATGTCAGGTAGTATGGGAATGGGAAGTGCAAATACAGTATTTGGATTATCAAAAGATGGTGGTCCTCTTGCAAAAGCTACAAAAGTAGTTGCAACATTATTTATTTTAACAGCACTTTTATTATACTTATACTTATCATAGGATTAAAACTGAAGACATGTTGTTTGACAGCATGTCTTTTTATTTCTGTATTTTTTCTAAGGAGTAATGTATGAGCATGGGAACTCTTTTTCAAAATAATTATAATGATATAAAACCTCTTTCTTTGAAATTAAGACCTAAAAAACTTGAAGAATTTATTGGTCAAAAAGAACTTTTGGGAGAAAATAAAATTCTTACTAATATAATTAAAAGTGGAAATATTAGTAATATGATACTTTTTGGTCCTCCCGGATGTGGAAAGAGTTCTCTTGGGGAGATTATCTCAAATGAGCTTAATTGTAATATTGCTACACTTAATGCAACAATAGCTTCCCTTAATGATTTAAGAGATTTAGTTACGAAAGCTAAAAGAGATATAGAACTTTATAATAAAAGAACTGTTCTTTTCCTTGATGAAATTCATAGATTTAACAAACTTCAGCAAGATGCTCTGCTTTCTTATACTGAATCGGGAATACTTATTTTAATCGGAGCTACAACAGAAAATCCTTATCATAATCTTAACAATGCACTTCTTTCGAGATGCCTTATTTTTGAATTTAAAGCTTTGGGAAGAGAAGATATAAAAGAGATTATAAAAAGAGGGGAAAGTTATTACAAGAAAACTCTTCCTGATAATATCAGAGAGATAATTTTAGATATTGCCAATGGGGACAGCAGAATTGCTCTTAACTATTTGGAACTTTATTTTAAAAACCTCAGCGAAAATAATACAAAAGAGATTGAAGAGATTTTTGCTCAAAGAAAAGCTTCTTTTCACAAAGAAGAGGACAAATATAATATTATCTCTGCTATGATAAAAAGTATAAGGGGAAGTGACCCAGATGCAGCTCTTTATTGGATGGGAAGACTTCTTTATGGAGGAGAAGATCCCAGATATATTGCAAGACGCCTTCTTATTCAAGCAAGTGAAGATATAGGAATGGCAAATCCTGAAGCTCTTCTTATTGCAGATGCAGCTTATAATGCTTCTGAAAAAATCGGTATGCCTGAAATAAGAATAATTCTTGCTCACACAGTTGTATATTTAGCTATTTCAAGTAAAAGCAACTCATGCTATAATGGTATTAACAAAGTTCTTGCTGATATTAAAGCAGGAGATCTTGAGCCTGTTCCTATTCATATTTCAGACTGTGCAAAAGGATATATTTATCCCCACGATTACCCTGGAAATTTTGTTGAACAAGCATATAGAAAAAAAGTGAAAAAATATTATGAACCTGGAAATAACAAATTTGAAAATCAAATTCGTGAAAAAATAGAAAAATTATGGAAAAACAGATAATTATGATAAAATTAAAATAAAAATTAATTTATATATATTTAGGAGGGACTGATGAAGCTTATTAAAGCTGTAAGAGGTACAAAAGACATTATTGAAGGAACTGCCTCAAAATATTCATACATTCATAGAACAGCAGAAGACCTGTTTTCATCTTATGGATATTCTTTTATAAAAACACCTATTTTTGAAGAAACAGACTTATTCAAAAGAGGAATCGGAGAAGCTACTGATGTTGTAGAAAAAGAGATGTACACATTTATTGACAAAGGTGAAAGAAGTATAACTTTAAGACCTGAAGGAACAGCATCTGTTGTAAGAGCATATCTTGAAAATAAAATTTATGCCAAAGAGGAGGTATCTAAATTTTATTATCTTGGATCAATGTTTAGATATGAAAGACCACAGGCTGGAAGACAAAGAGAATTCAACCAAGTTGGAGTTGAAGTTCTTGGAGAATCTTCACCTATTCTTGATGCAGAAGTTATTGCAATGGGATATCATCTTTTAGAAAAACTTGGAATCACTGATCTTGAAGTTAATATAAACTCTGTTGGAGGACAAGAATCTCGTAAAAAATACAGACAAGCTCTTCTTGATTATTTGACACCTGTCAGAGAAGAACTTTGTGATGACTGTAAAAGAAGAATGGAAACAAATCCTTTAAGAGTTCTTGACTGTAAAATAGATTCATGTAAAAAACATACTGAAAATGCTCCAAGTATTATTGATTCTCTTTCTGAAGAGGAGAGAAATCACTACGAAACTGTAAAAAAATATCTGAAAATTTTTGGAGTTCCATTTGTTGAAAATCCAAAACTTGTAAGAGGGCTTGATTATTATTCAAGTACAGTTTATGAAATTGTTACAAATAAACTTGGTTCTCAAGGAACAGTTCTTGGAGGAGGAAGATACGATAATCTTCTAAAACAACTTGGAGATAAAGAAATTCCTGCTTTTGGATTTGCTGCTGGAATTGAAAGAATTATGATGCTTATAGATGATATAAATGAATCAAAAGCAGAAGTTTATGTTGCATGGCTTGGAGAAAAAACAGAAGAAACTGCTATGAAGCTTACAAATGATTTAAGAAAAGCTGGAATAAAAGCTGCTGTTGACTTTGGAGCAAGAGGAATGAAAGGACATATGAAAAAAGCTGATAAGCTTGGAGTAAATTATGTAATAATCATTGGAGAAGATGAAATGGCAAAAGGAGTTGCTGTATTAAAAGACTTCAATGCAAGAACACAAGAGGAAATGACTATTCCTGAGATATTACAAAAACTAGCAAAATAATTATCTTTTTTAAGGAGAGGATTTTAAAATGATATACAGAACACACAACTTAGGTGAATTAAGGAAAGAGAATATTGGTGAAAAAGTTACTCTTTCAGGTTGGGTTGACACAAAAAGAGATCTTGGAGGTCTTACTTTCATCGATTTAAGAGACAGAGAAGGAATAACACAAATAGTATTCCACACTGATGTGGCAAATACTGCTGTTGTTGAAGCTGCTCAAAAATTAAAAACAGAATCTGTTATAAGAATAGAAGGGGAAGTCAGAGAGAGATTCAGTAAAAATATGAATATTCCTACTGGAGAGATAGAAGTATTTGCAACAGCTCTTACAGTATTAAACAACTGTGATACTCTTCCTTTCCAAATAAGTGATACAGGTCTTAATGAGAATACAAGATTAAAATATAGATATCTTGACCTTAGAAGACCTCAAATGATTCACAACTTAAAAATGAGACATAAAATGATTATGGCTATCAGAAATTATATGGATAAAGCAGGATTTATGGATGTGGATACTCCGCTTCTTACTAAATCTACTCCAGAAGGAGCAAGAGATTTCCTTGTACCAAGCAGAACTAACGAAGGACAGTTCTATGCACTTCCACAATCTCCACAACTTTTCAAACAACTGCTTATGATTGCAGGAGTGGAAAAATATTTCCAAATAGCAAAATGTTTCAGAGATGAAGATTTAAGAGCAGACAGACAGCCTGAATTTACTCAGCTTGATATAGAAATGTCTTTTGTTGAACTTGAAGATGTTACAAGAATAATTGAAGGACTTGCAAAAACTGTTTTCACAGCAGTTACAGGAGAAACTGCAGACTATGAGTTCCCAAAAATGGAATACAGAGAAGCTATGGAAAGATATGGTTCTGACAAACCTGATACAAGATTTGGAGTAGAACTAAAAGATCTTACTGATATAGTTGCAAACTGTGGATTTAAAGCTTTCTCTTCTACTGTTGAAAACAAAGGACTTGTAAAAGCTGTTGTAGCTCCGGGAGTTGCTGAAACATTCTCAAGAAAAATCTTATCTGATTATGAAGAGTATGTAAAAAGATATTTCGGTGCAAAAGGTATGGCTTGGATAAAAGTTACTGCTGAGGGAGTAAACTCTCCAATAGCTAAATTCTTCTCTGAAGAAGAAATGAAAGCAATAATAGAAAGAACAGAAGCAAAAGTTGGAGATGTTATTATAATCGTTGCTGACAAACCAAAAGTTGTTTATGCAAGTTTAGGTGCTGTAAGATTAAGACTTGGAAAAGAACTTAACCTTTATAATAAAGATGAATTTAAATTCTTATGGATAGTTCACTTCCCTATGTTTGAATACGATGAGGAAGAAGGAAGATATAAGGCAGAACACCACCCATTCACATCTATAATGGATGAAGATATGGATAGATTCCTTGCTGGAGAAATGGACATAAGAACTAATACATATGACCTTGTTCTTAACGGAAATGAAATTGGAGGAGGAAGTATCAGAATACATAATCCTCAAGTTCAGGAAAAAGTTTTTGAAAAACTTGGACTTTCACAAGAACAAGCTCGTGAAAAATTTGGATTCTTCGTAGATGCATTTAAATACGGAGCACCACCTCACGGAGGACTTGCTTTTGGTGTAGACAGATGGCTTATGGTTATGCTGAAAGAAAACTCTATAAGAGATGTTATCCCATTCCCAAAAACAAACAAAGGACAATGTCTGATGACAGAGGCTCCTGGTTTTGTAGAAAAAGAACAGCTTGAAGAACTATATCTTGAAAGCACTTATGAGGAAAAAAAGGATAACTAAAAAATAATTTGTAAAAGAGATATTGAAAAATTGTAAAATTTGTGATACAATCCTTGTAAAGAATAGAAGTTCTGGTCTATTCGTCAGTTTCCTGAGGCTTTGGGCCTATGGTCGCTCAGGGGGTCGGCTCTGTTTCATTCAAATCAGATTAGTCACGAACATAAATATGCTTACGGACCCTGTATGATTGAATTAACTGACTACCACTTATTAAAATGGCGACCAAAGCCAAGGGAAAAACGGTAGACTGGAGTTTATTCTTGCTTAAGGACTGATAATAATAAGTCCTTTTTTTTATTTAAAAAAATTTGTCAAATTGGAGATAGAATATGTTAAGAATTGAAAAATATATTGAAAATATCTTTATGAATGCAGTTAATAAACTGTATCCTGAAAAAGATTTAAAACCAATAGAGATAACAATAGCTACAAATGAAAAATTCGGAGATTTCCAAACAAACTTTGCAATGATGAACTCTAAAATTATTGGAGGAAATCCAAGAAAGATTGCTGAAGATATTGTAAATGCTGTGGAAGAAAACGAAATAATCGAGAAATTTGAAATAGCAGGACCTGGATTTATCAATATTTTCTTAAAAAATGAATATCTTGCTAAGTTCGTTTCAAAAATGACTACTGAAAAATTTGAGTTTACTGAACTTGATACAAAAGGAGATGTAATAATTGACTACTCATCTCCAAATATAGCTAAGAGAATGCACATTGGACATCTTCGTTCTACAATAATCGGAGATGCTGTAAAAAGACTTTATAATTTCCTTGGATATCACACTGTGGCAGATAACCACATAGGAGATTGGGGAACACAGTTTGGTAAGCTTATAATAGGATACAGAAAATGGCTTAACAAAGAAGCATATGAAAAAAATCCTATTGAAGAACTTGAAAGAGTTTATGTAGAATTTGCAAAAGAAAGTGAAAATGATCCATCTCTTGATGATATGGCAAGAGAAGAACTTAAAAAACTTCAAGATGGAGATAAGGAAAATTATGCTCTATGGCAGGAGTTCATAAAAGTTTCTCTTGATGAATACAACAAACTATACAAAAGAATGGATATCTCTTTTGATACTTATTATGGAGAATCATTCTATCACAACATGATGCCGGGTGTTCTTGATGAACTTGTAGAAAAAGGACTTGCTGTGGAAGATCAAGGAGCAAAAGTTGTATTCTTTGATGAAAAAGATAATCTTCATCCATGTATAGTTCAAAAGAAAGACGGAGCTTTCCTTTATTCAACTTCTGATATAGCAACTGTTAAATTCAGAAAAGAACATTACGATATCAACAGACTTATATATCTTACAGATGAAAGACAGCAAGATCACTTTAAGCAATTCTTTAAAATTACAGAAATGCTTGGATGGGATATTGAAAAAGTTCATATTTGGTTTGGAATTATGAGATTTGCTGAAGGAGTATTCTCAACAAGAAAAGGTAATGTTATAAGACTTGAACAACTTCTTGACGAAGGTAAGAAAAGAGCTCTTGAAGTTATAGAAGAAAAAAATCCTTCTCTTTCTGAAGAGGAAAAAAATAATATTGCTGAAGTTGTAGGAGTGGGAGCTATTAAATATGCTGACCTTTCTCAAAACAGACAAAGTCCTATTATATTTGAATGGGATAAGGTGTTAAGTTTTGAAGGAAATACAGCTCCATATCTTCAATACTCTTATGCAAGAATTCAATCTATCAAGAAAAAAGCTGCTGAAATGGGAAAAAATCTTTCTGCTGACACTAAAATTGTTATAACAGATAAAAATGAAAGAAACCTTGTTACTTTCTTAACTCTATTCCCTACAATGGTATTAAAAGCAGGAGAAACTTATAAACCAAATCTTTTAACAGATTATCTGTTTGATCTTGGTAAAAAATTCAATACATTCTACAATGCTTGTCCTATCTTAAACCAAGAGGATGAAATCCTTTATTCAAGACTTCTTATAGCTGACAGAACAGCTGAGATTTTAAAAGAGGGACTTAACTTACTAGGAATTAAAACTGTTGACAGAATGTAGTCATAAGCTATAAAATTTAAAAAACTACTATAGTTTAAAATATTTTAACAAAAAGTGCTGAAAAGATTTTTTTCTCAGCACTTTTTTTAATAAAAAATTATATATAAAAATATTGACTTAGAGTTAACTCTAAGTGATATAGTAAAAATATAAATATTAAATATGAAAAAGAGGAGAACAACTATGAAAAATATATTAGTTTTATCATCAAGTCCAAGAAAAAACGGAAATTCGGATATTTTATGTGAACAATTTATAAAAGGAGCAAAAGAAAGCGGACATAATACAGAAAAAATTTATATTTCTGATATGAAAATAAATTATTGTACTGGCTGTGGAGTTTGTAATACTACTGGAAAATGTATCCAACACGATGGAATGGAAAAACTATGTGAAAAAATGCTAAAAGCAGATGTTATTGTTTTAGCTACACCTGTTTATTTTTATTCTATGTGTGGTCAGATGAAAGTTTTTATAGATAGATTAGTTCCAGTATATACAAAACTTTTAAATAAAGAAGTGTATATAATAATTACTGCTTGGGATTCAGAAAAAGCAAATTTAAGCTCAACAGTAGAAGCTATAAGAGGACTTACAAGAGATTGTATGGAAGGAACAATAGAAAAAGGAGTTATTTTAGGAAGCGGAAGTGCAGAAAAAGGAGAAATAAAAAACAGTGCTACTTATTTGGAAGCTTATGAAATGGGAAAAAAAGCATAGGAGGAAAAAATGACAATATCTGAAGTTAGTAAAAAATATGAGATTTCTACAGATACATTAAGATATTATGAAAGAATAGGACTTATTCCTAAAGTTAGAAAAAATAAGAGCGGAAACAGAGATTTTACAGAGGTAGATTGTAACTGGGTAGAATTTATTAAGTGTATGAGAGGGGCAGGTATCTCTGTAGAAAGTTTGATTGATTATGTAAAATTATTCCAAGAGGGAGATAATACAATCAAAGCAAGAAAACAAATTTTAGTAGAAGAATATGAGATTTTAACTGAAAAAATAAAAAAATTACAAGAAGTTCAAGAAAGATTAAAATCAAAAATAGAACTTTATGATAAAAATATTTTAGAATATGAAAAAAATTAAAAAAATATGGAAAGACAGTTTTTTCTAAGAAACAAGGACTGCTGTAAATAAAATACAACAGTCCTTGCTTTTTATTTTGTCATAATTTTACATTTTGTTTTTGAATCTAAAATGATTTTTCCTATAGAATCAGCTTTTATAAATCCATCTTCAGGATTTTTTATACTTATAATATTCCCTTTTATAGAAGCCATAACCTCACTTTTTTCAAAAGCTAAATCACAAGCAATCATTTCACAATTTTCAAGAACAAGACCTTTTGCATAACACAAAGGTTGTGTTCCAATTATTTTACAGTTAATTAATTTTAAATTCTCAGAATACCAAGCTAGATATTCTCCTTTTACAACACTGTTAATTACTGTAACATTTTTACTATGCCAAAAAGCATCTTTTGTATCAAGATATGAATTTTTTATAATACAATTTTCAGTATATTGGAAAGAATATTTTCCTTTCATATTCAAATTTTTAATCTCTATATTTTTAGATTTAAGAAAAGGATATTCAGAGATAAGATTTGTATCTGTTATTTTTAAATTATTACTAAACCAGCCAAATTCAGAGGAATTTATTTCACTTTTTTTAATATCAATATTTTCACACTCACGAACAGCTTTTATTCCCCCTAACCGAGAATTTGTAATTTTTAAATTTTTATCATACCACAGAGCTGCACGGCAGTTTTCTGTCATAATAATATTTTTAATAGAACTATCTGTTGTATGCCACAATGGATACCTCAAATTAAAAAAACAATTTTCTACATCAATAAAACTTGTTTCTTTTAATGCTGATTCTCCATCTGCAGCTCCGTCAAACTTACAATTTATAATTTTAGCATTTTTAATACCATACAAGGCTCTCTCTTTATCAAGAATAAGATTTTCATATTTTTCCATTTTACTCACCTTTTTAAAATTTATTTTTGATGTTTATAATATATCATTTGGAGTTAACTCTAAGGCAAGAAAGTTTTTATCTATTAATAATTTCTTCCCCAAAAAGATTAAAACATAATCATAGAATTTTATTATAAAATTTAGTATAATTTAGTTATGTAAACTGGGGCTATATTTATTTTTTTATTTGATAAGAATAAACAAAGGGGTTATTATGAAACTTGTTATTGTAACGGGACTAAGCGGAGCTGGAAAAACTACTGCTCTAAAAGCTCTGGAAGATGCTGGATATTTTACTATGGATAATGTACTTTGCCAGATAGCTATATTTCTTTTGCAGAATCTGGAAAAGGGTACAAGTGAACTGAATATAGAAAAATTAGCTTTGGGAATAGACAATCGTGCTATATCTTCTCCCAAAGAATTTATGTTGCTTTTAAACTGTCTTGAGATTTTGAAACTGGATTATCAAATAATCTTTTTAGATTCTTCTGATGAGGTTATTCTAAACAGATATAATCTTACAAGAAGAAGACACCCTTTCACTGCTCCCACTCTTCTAGAAAGTATAAAAAGAGAAAGAGAAGCTATGAACATGGTTCTTGAAAGATCAACTGTAGTTATTGACACCAGTGAATATTCAAACAAAATGCTTTCAAGCAAAATAAAAGAACTGGCTATTGCTGAAAGAAAAGAAGCTATAAATATTCATGTGCAGTCTTTCGGTTTTAAATATGGAGTACCTCTTGATATTGATCTTGTTTTTGATGTAAGAGTATTGCCAAATCCATATTACATAGAAGAATTGAGATTAAAAACAGGAAATGATAAAGATGTTTACGATTATGTTATGAGTTTTCCTGAATCTGAAGAGCTTTATAAAAAAATAATAGATCTTGTAAAATATATGGTACCACTATATATCAAAGATGGAAAACAGCACCTTTCAATAGGGATTGGGTGCAGCGGAGGACAGCATAGATCTGTTGCCTTTGTAAACAGACTATCAAAAGAGCTGTCTTATCTTGAAAGTGTGGATGTTTATATAAGCCACAGAGAAGGAGAGCGACACCACTGGACATAAAAAAATTTAATATTCCCAAACTTCCGGGAGTATATTTAATGAAAAAAAATAATAAAGTTATATATGTAGGAAAAGCAAAAAATTTAAAAAAAAGAGTTTCTTCATATTTTAACAGAGAGCATGAAGATGAAAAAACAATAAATCTCGTAAAAAATATTGAAGACATTGAAACAATTGTATGTAACAGCGAAATTGATGCTTTTGTACTGGAAAACAATCTTATAAAAAAATATTCTCCAAAATATAATATTTTATTAAAAGATGAAAAAACATATCCATATATAAAATTTTCAAAAGAAAAATTTCCTAAAATAAGTATAATAAGAACTACAAGAGCTTTGGATTCAAAAACAGGATATTATTTTGGACCTTATCCTATGGGAGCTTGGCATCTTTTAAAAACTCTTATTAAAATTTTTAAAATAAGAGATTGTAGTAAAGATATGAACAAAGAAATTGCCAGACCATGTCTTAAATACCATATGGGAATTTGTCCTGCTCCATGTAAATTTAAAAATATTGAAAAAGAATATATGGAAAATATAAATAATGCTGTAAAAGTTTTAAAAGGGCAAGGGCAGAATATTATAAAAGAGCTTCAGCAAAAAATGAAAGAAGCTTCTGAAAATATGGAGTTTGAAAAAGCCATTACCTACAGAGAACAAATAAATGAAATTGAACAAACTATAAACAACCAAGTAACAGAATATGGACGGGATATTGATGAAGATGTGTTTACAATGGTTCAAGATGGAAACATTATATTTATCTGTGTGCTTAATATGAGAGAGGGAAAAATTCTTGGAAAAATATCTTTCAATGTTTCCACTGAAAATAAATTATTTGGAAATATATTTGAAAATATTGTAAGTTCTTTTTATTCAAAACACCCTATTCCTAAAAATATTATTTTTCAGCCTGAATATATTTCAGAAAAAGAGATTATTGAGGAATGGCTGAAAATAAAAAGTGGAAAATCTATAGCAGTTCATTTTCCTAAAATCAATGGACGCCGTGAAGAACTTTTAAATATGGCTCTTTTAAATCTTGACAGAGATATTATAAATTATTATGATAAAAAATCTGTCCTTGAATCAGGAATGGCAAAACTATATAAAGCTCTTGAACTTAAAAATTTTCCAAGAGTTATTGAGTGTTTTGATATTTCAAATATTCAAGGAAAAGATGCTGTTGCTTCAATGACTGTTTCTATTGAAGGGAAGGCTTCGCCTAAAAATTACAGAAAATTTAAAATCAGATGTAAAGATACTCCAGATGATTTTGAAATGATGAGAGAGGTTATAACAAGAAGATACAGTAAACTTGAACCAAAAGATTTTCCTGATGTAATCCTCATTGACGGAGGAATTGGACAGATCAATGCAGCAGGGGAAGTTTTGGAAAAATTAGGAAAGAATAATATCGCCGATCTTTTAAGTCTTGCTGAAAGAGAGGAACTTATTTATAAATATGGCAGCAATATTCCTTATGCTTTTTCTCACTCTGAAGAGGGATTAAAAATTTTAATCAGAGTAAGAGATGAAGCTCACAGATTTGGTATAACATATCATAGAAAATTAAGAAGCAAGAGAGTTATCAGCAGTGAGCTTGATAAAATAAAAGGAATTGGACAAATAAGACGGGACAAATTGCTAAAGCATTTTGGTTCTGTTCAAAAAATAAAAGAAGCTTCACTTGATGATTTAAAACTTATAATTCCAGAAAAAACAGCTGTTTTTCTTCTGGAAACTTTGAACAAGGGGGAGTAACAAATAATGAAAAAAATTTTTTATTTACTGATGTGCCTTATAATATTTGCAGGGTGCGATAATGTTGTGCTGAGAAAAGATAAAAGTGAAAGAGTTACCTTTAATAAAGAAATTCCTCAAGGGGAATATACTTTGTATATGTATGAACTGAAGTATCCTGAAAAGCAGGAAGAAAAAATTATCTTCCTTTCAAAATTTGAAAATTTCTTAAAAAATAGAGTAGAAGGACTTACAGAAGATGTAACATTTATTCTGCCCAAAAATATGTATGATGATGTAAATGCTGTTTTAAATAATGAAGGTATTGGTATTGAAAGAGCATTTTTCAAATCAGCTTCTTACATAGATGAAAATGATAAAAAAATTATAGACAGAGAAACAAAATTTGTAAGAACTCCAAAAGATGCAGGAGAGATACAAAAATATCTTAACAAACAATATTACTATATCCTTTCTCTTTTTGGAAAACAAAAAGAGTACAAAGAAAATTTTTTATACAGTGAATATGATAAAAGAGTTTTGACTGCTGAATACCTAAACGAAAGAAAAGAACTTAAAAATATTCTTTCTGAAAAGAAGAAAAACTTTGTAGTGGCTGTTGAAAGATTGGAAGAGGGTGAAAATTATAAAAATGATTTAGTTTATCTAAAAAATTCAAGCCAACAATTTGATGACAGTCTTATAAATGGCTCTCGTGAAAATATTCCCCCTGTTTTAATTCTCAACAGTGGAAAATATACAGGATATACTGTAAATAAAAACAGTGTTGTTCTTTTTGCCGGAAGTGGAAAAGAAAGACTTAACTATTTCAGAAGATATGATTTTACAACAATAATTAAGAAAATAGACAGTTTTAATTATTCTAACTTTGTTATCGATAAAAAACAAGCAGAGATATCTGTTCTTCTTGACAGAAAAAAATATGTTCCTAAAAGACCTTTAAGTGCATAAAAAATATTTGGAGGATGTAATGACACTTTATGTAACTGCTTTTATGTTAATGGGAATATTTATCTTTATTCTTAGAAAACAAGAAAAAGAAAATACCCAAACAATAGAAAAGATTTTAAAAAGTTTAAAAGAGAAAAAACTATACGAAAAAATCCCTCCTGAATTGAAGGAACAATATATTGAAACTCTTCATAAAATAATTAAACAGGATTTGGAGCTTGATAACTCTATTGAGGGACTTAGAGAATACAGAAAAGAACTTGAAGTTACTTACAACACTCTTGTAGAAAAATCAAGAAAACTGGAATATAGTAACCAAGTACTTGAAACAAGAGTAACAAATCTTTCAAATATAAACTCTCTTTCAAGAACTGTACTTTCAATAGTAGAACTGGACCATATTATAAACATCATTCTTGATGCCTATTTTGTTCTTACAGGAGCAAAAAAAGTTTCTCTTTATCTTTGGGAAGATGGAAAACTTATAAATAAACAAGTAAGAGGAAATGTTAATTTCAGAGGAGAGGTTTCATACCCTATTGAAATTTTACAAAAATTTACTTACCAAGATTATAAAAGAGTGTATGAAGAGCTGAAAAAAGGGTTCCATATTGCAGAGGATGAGGTAATCGTAGCATCCCCTCTTCTTGTAAAAGGAAAAGAATTAGGGGTTATCTTTATTATTGAGGATAAAGCAAAATTTATTGGAAATGATGAAGAAACTATATCTGCTCTTACAATTCAGGTTGCTATTGCAATCAACAATGCAAAAATATATTCTGATTTAAGAGTAAAAGAAAGAATTTCACAAGAGCTGGAAGTAGCTTCAAGAATTCAAAAAACAATCCTTCCTAAAAATATCAATAATATTTTTGGACTGCAGATTGCAAACTATTTTGAACCTGCAAAAGAGGTTGGAGGAGATTATTACGACTACACTGTAAAAGATGATGAAAATCTTTCAATCACTATTGCAGATGTAAGCGGAAAAGGTGTACCTGCTGCTTTTCTTATGGCCTTAGGACGTTCTATTTTAAAAACTCTGGAAAGACAAAAGCAAAGTCCAGCTGATAATCTTATTAATCTTAACCAGATTATCTATCCTGATATTACAGAGGATATGTTTATCACAATGCTTCACAGTAATTTTAACTATAAGACAAAGATTCTTACTTACTCAAATGCAGGGCATAATCCTCTTATAGTTTACAGAGCAGAAACTGATAAGATTGAACTTCATTTTGTCAAAGGTGTAGCAATTGGATTTATGCAGGGATATAAATACAGACAGAGAGAGATTAAATTGGAAAAAGGAGATATTGTTCTGTATTATACAGATGGTATCACAGAAGCTGAAAATCCAAACAAGGAACTTTTTGGAATTGAAAGACTGCAAAAAGTAATATATGATAATAAATACAATGATGTTGATACGATAAAAGAAAATATTCTGAATGAAATAAATATTTTCAGAAGAGATTATCCTCAAGTGGATGACTTGACTTTTGTAGTTATCAAAAACAATGAATAGCATTGAGATAGGAGATATATGGAAACAAAGAAATGTGCTAATGTAGGAGGACAGGCTGTCATTGAAGGAGTAATGATGAGAAACGGCTCTGTTCTTGCAACAGCAGTGAGAAAATCAAACGGAGAAATAGTTTATAAAAAAACTTTTTTCTCTGACAAAAGAACAAAATTTACAAAGATACCCTTTATAAGAGGAGCTGTTGTTCTTTTTGATTCTCTTGTAATGGGAATAAAAGAACTTACATTTTCAGCAAATCGAAGTGAAGAAAATGAAGAAGAACAACTTTCAAACAGCGAGGCAGTATTTACAACTGTTATCTCTCTTGCTCTTGGAATAGGACTTTTTATGGTTCTTCCATCTGTAGTAAGCAGTTTTATTTTTAAAACCAACAGAATACATGCCAACCTTTTGGAAGCTCTGTTAAGACTTACATTCTTCCTTATATATATATGGGGAATATCTTTTTCAAAAGATGTAAAAAGAGTATTTCAATATCACGGAGCAGAACATAAAACCATTTTTACATATGAAAACGGAGAGGAGCTGACAGCTGATAATGCAAAAAAATACACAACTCTTCACCCTAGATGTGGGACAAGTTTTCTGCTTATTGTTATGCTTACAGCAATTATAGTTTTCAGTCTTATGGACTTTATTCTTCCTGTACCTAAAACTCTCTTAGGAAGAATAGGGCTTAAAATAGTTCTTCGTATTGGGCTTATGCCTCTTATTGCCGGAATTTCTTATGAACTTCAAAGATATTCAAGCAATCACTTAGATAAATGGTGGGTAAAACTTTTAGCTTCTCCAGGACTTGCTCTTCAAAAAATTACAACAAAAGAGCCTGATAAAAGTCAGCTTGAAGTAGCTGTTGTAGCTATGAAGGCTGCACTTGGAATGCCGGTGGAAAATGCCACAGAGGTATATAAATGATAAAAGA
Source organism: Fusobacterium sp. (assembly GCA_019416865.1). GTDB lineage: Bacteria > Fusobacteriota > Fusobacteriia > Fusobacteriales > Fusobacteriaceae > Fusobacterium_B. The sequence goes on along the minus strand of DXWL01000002.1, from coordinate 63,488 downwards.
AATTTATTCTATTGAAATTAATGCTGAAGGGAGATTCATAGACCGTCCAAACAGATTTATATGTGAAGCTGAACTTTCCAGTGGGGAAAAAGTTACTGCCCATGTACATGATTCAGGGAGAATAAAAGAGCTTCTTTATGAAGGAAATATTGTTTCTCTTAGAAAAGCAAAAGACATATCAAAAAGAAAAACAGAATGGGATCTTATATCTGCCAAAGCAGAAGATGGAGAAGACATTCTTCTTAACTCCTCTTTTCACAGATATATCTCTGAAAATATTTTAAGAGATGGAGAAATTTCTCCTTTAGGACAAGCTGATAATGTAAAAGCAGAGGTAAAATATGGACATAGTCGTCTTGATTATCTTGTTGAAAAAAATGGTGAGAAGATATGGATAGAGGTAAAAGGTGTTTCTCTTTCTATGGATAAACATGCTGTTTTTCCCGATGCTCCCAGTACAAGAGCCTGTAAACATCTTGAAACCCTTATGGAGCTGAAAGAAGCAGGAAACAGAGCAGGAGTACTTCTTCTTATTTTCAGAGATTCAAAAGATTTTTCTCCAAACTGGGAAACTGATCCAGAATTTTCAAAACTTTTTTATGAAGCTATGGAAAAGGGAGTGGAGATATATCCTATTCAATTAAAATTGGAAAACGGAAAAATATTGTATACTGATAAAAAAATTAATATTCTTCCTAAAGAAATTATATAAAATAAAGGGGCTGTTGCATTTCTAAAATTGTAAAAATAAAATTCTCGATATTAAAAATTGTTTCGTAATTTATGCAGCGAAACAGAATACTGAAAATTCGATGTTTGAACGAAGTGAGTTTCGAATTTTCTTTCTGTAAGCAATATAAATAGAAACTATTTTTTCTTAGAGAATTTTATTTTTTACAAATTTGCAATAGCCCCTTTATAGTTTATTTTTAATCTCTATATTTTATAAAAAGTTGTACCCAATATATATCCCCTTTTTTACTCACTGCTTTTCCCACACCCATATGAGTAAATTTAGGACTCAAAATATTTTTTCTGTGTCCTGAAGATTCCATCCAAGCATTCATGACTTCATCTGTTGTTTTCCAATTTCTTGCTATATTTTCTCCAACACTTAAATATTTTATATTATTTTCCTTAAAAATATCTGAAAATGAACTATATCCCCCTGCTGTATGACTTAAATTTTCTTCCTCTGCCATAATTTCTGCCTTTTTTTGTGCAAGGGAATTTAAAATTTTGTCATTTTTAAGAGGAACAAGTCCCTCTTCACTTCTTTCAATATTGACCTTCTTAACAATATCTGCTCTGTAATCTTCTGAAAAAACAGCTGCTGAAAATATAAAAAAAGAAAATAAAATTAAAAAATTTCTAAAATATTTTTTCATATGAACACCACCTCTACATATTTTAACAAAGATTAAATAAATCCTTTATTTTGCCATTTTCTGCTTTTCCATCTAAACATCATAATAATTCCCCTTGTCCATTCGTCAGCAGCATTAGCAATCCATACTCCCAAAAGTCCATATCCAAGTTTTATTCCTAAAATCCATGAAAGAAGAACTGCCACTCCAAAAACAGAACCTACTCCTGCTATCATTGGAAATTTTATATCTCCTGCTGCATGAAGACTGTTTATTATTACAATATTAAATGTCCTTCCAACTTCCAAAATAAATATACATCTAAAAATTTTCATCGATACAGCAAGTACATCTGGATTTACTGTAAAAAATCTCATTACAGGTACTCTAAAAACAGTGATAATAAGAGAAACTATTCCAACTAATACAAGAGAGATTTTTAAGCTTCTCATAGCTGTGTCATAAGCCTCCTCATACTCATGAGCTCCAACATGACGTCCTACAAGAATTGCAGAACCATGCCCTGCTGCAATGGAAAATGTCATAATCAAAGTAGATATAAGCATAAGATAAGTTCTTGCTGTAATACTTGCAATTCCCATTGTATTAACCATAGACATTACAAGAAGCTGCCCCACATTCCATGCAACATTTTCTCCTGCTGTAGGAATACCTATTCCTAAAATGTTTTTTATTATTTTAAACCTTATTGGTTTATACAGCCTCATATCAAATTTAAATTTACAATAGTGCTTCATTACAATAACTGCAACAATACATCCTATAAATCTTGAAAATACAGTTGAAATTCCAACTCCTGTTGCTCCAAGAACAGGTGCTCCAAACCAACCAAAGATAAACATTCCGTTTCCTATAACATTTAAAATATTTACCCCTATATTAATAAAAAGATTTTGTTTTGTATTTCCAAAACTTTTCATAACAGCTCCACAAGTAAGAGTCAGAGCCTGAAATACACACATTCCCCCAACAAGTTTGAAATATGTTCTTCCGATATCCATAAGTTTTGACGGAAGATGTATACCCCTCATAATTGATTCAGAAAATATTACATACCCTGCACCTATAAGAAGTCCAAAAATAAGATTCATAAGAAGAGAGGTTGCAATAACCTCTTTAATTTTAAGATTCTTTTTTGCTCCGATAAATTGTGCTGTAAGTATGCTCGTACCAAGACAGATAAATCCAAAAATTGAGTTTTGAATAAGAAGTACCTGACTTATTCCTCCTACAGCTCCAACTGCATCATCACTGAATTTTCCAAGCATATAAGTATCAACATTTCCCACTACATTTACCAAAAGAAGCTCAAGGAAAATAGGAAATGCCAGTGCTAAAAATGATTTTTGTTTAATTTTAATCCCTCCCCCAAAAATAAAATATTTTAAATTTTGCCAATGTATTTTATACTAAATTTTGAAAAAAATCAAACAAATTTCCCATCTCTCCAAGTTTTATTGCAGGTTTTGTTTTTCCATGAAAATCACTTCCACAAGTAACAGACACATTATATTTTTCTGCCATTTTTAAAAAGAACTCTGCATTCTCCTTTGAATGATAACTGCTGAAAACTTCCACTCCTTCAATCCCCTCTGCAGCTATCTCTTTAAAAATTTCTTCATTCATTCCAATATTGTTATTTGGATGTGCAAGAACAGCTTTTCCTCCTGTTTTATGAATAATATCTATAGCTTCTTTAAGAGTTATATATTTTATAGGAACATAGGCAGGTTTCCCTTTAGAGCACCAATCCCAATAAAAATTAACATATGGATTGTTACTTCTTGTTCCTCCTTCCAGATAAGGAGTAATAAGAGGATTTTCCCTGTTTCTTTCATCTTCAATAGCAGCTTCTCCAATCATTTCCCCTGTAATTGTTCCATCATACGAAAGCTTTCTTACTTTTTCCTCATCAAAAAATATTCCAGCCTCTTTTACAAGAGCCATTCTTTTATCTCCTGCCTTCAGCTCCTGTTCAAAAACATTTTTTTCTATTTTTTCAAAAATTTTATTATTATAATCTATATTGTATCCCAAAACATGAAGATTATATTCCTTGTATGTGCAATCAATCTCTATTGCCGGAATAACTTTAACTCCAAATTTTTCTCCCTCTTTTATAGCTTCAGCTACTCCTCTCACAGAGTTATGATCAGCAAGTGCTGCTGTTTTTATTCCAGCTTTACTGCACATTTTCATAAGCTCAGCTGGGGAAAAATCTCCATCATTACTAATATTTGAATGCATATGTAAATCTATATTTTTCATAATTAAATCCTCCAATTTTATTTGTTTTGCAGTGATAGTTTTGGTATTAATAAATCAAGAGTAAGTTCTTTTATTCCTGTTTCAAAATCAAAAATAAAATTTTTTGAAATAATAATTTCAGGCACAAAAATCTCCTTTAAAATCTCTTTGCTTATTTTTTCAGCTCTATTTAAAATATTTTCTGTAATAAAATTTCCACATATTACTATTTTTTCTGGATTAAGCATAGCAGATACAGCAGAAATAAGTTTTGATATATTTTCTGCTGTTTTTTCATCTGATATATAATTTATTTTTTCCCATTCAATTCCAAGAGGGATATATTTTATCTCTCCTGCTGTACCCATATAACCTTTATAAACCTTTCCGTTAATATATATTCCTGCTCCAGGCGGATATTTTTCTGGAAAATATATATAAACTACAGATGTATTAAAAAGATTATTCTCTCTTTTACAATATCCTGTTACAGCTGCATTTACATCATTTTCAAATATTACAGGAAAATTATATCTCTTTTTAAAATATTCTATAAAATTAAAATTACTAAGTTTATCATAGTCATGAATAACTATTTTTCCTTTGATTTCTTGTCCGGGCATACTTATTCCCAAAGCTTTTATAAGAGGATATTTTTCTATCATCTCATCAACGATATCTGTAAAAAATCTCCAATCTGGATTTTCTAATATTTCTTCTCTCCTAAATATCTCTTCTCCTAAAATATTGCTGACAATAACAGCTAAAGTATCTTCTTTATTTTTCTCGTATGTATATAAAGTAAGAATATTTGAATAGTTTTTATTATAACAAAATCTGTGGGCAGGGCGTCCTCCTTTTGAAGATACAAGCTCATCTTCAAAAACTTCCCCTGTTTCTAAAAACTGGTTTAAAATAGTTCCTACAGTTACAATACTTAATCCTGTTATTTCTGCAAGTTTTTGTTTTGTAAAATATTTTTCTTTTCGTAGAGCATTTCTCAAAATATTTATATTTACCTCTTTCATTAAAAGAGAATTTCCATTTATTTTTTCCATAATATCATCCTTTTTAATAATTATTTATACCTTTTTAAAAGATCTTTAATAATTAAAAATTATATTAGAAAAACTTTATTTTGTCAATATACATAATAAAAACAGAGCTGTATGCACCATACTGCTCTGCCTTTATTAATTCATGGGGGGAATTTTATTACTTTTCATACTTTTAAGACTATATTAAAATATAAAAAGTTTAAAAATTTTTTTACTGATTTGTTGCTCTAAAATATCCTGTTCTATATGTAAGAGTTTTTTCTTTATAAGACTTTATTTTTGAAACAGAGGTACGACCTTTAATAGTAGTTCCTGTTTTTTGGATATGACGAAGAGCTTCAAGAGGATTTTCAAAAGAAAGTACTGTTTCATCTTCAAAACTTTCCACATTTCTAAAATATTTTTTTAAAATAGCTACAACTTCTTCTTTATCATAATATTTTAATCCTATTCCAAAATGATTTTTTATCTCTGCCATATTTCCTGAAAGATAGATAGAAAAAATAAGATTTTTTGAGCATAGAGATATAAGTTTCAAAATCTCTTCCAAGTTGTTGACCCATTGAAAACACGAGCTTGAAACAATATAGTCATATTTTTTATTTAAAAAATTTTTCATATCTCCCTGTAAAAATTTCTTATAACATATATCTTCAATATACTCTCTTGTATCAAAAAAATCATTGAGAATAAGATTTTCAGAGGATATTTTTTTCAAAATCTCCCGTGTAAAAAATCCTGTTCCACACCCAAGTTCTAAAATATTTTCATATTTTCCTATATTTTCAGGAAGAAACTTTGCAAGAACTTTAGCTGCTTTTCTTTGTACAACAGCATTTTTATCATAAGTTTTAAAATTTTTATTAAAATCCATTTTTTTCTTTTCCATTCTATCTCCCTAAAAAATATTGCCATTCATCTATTTTATCAAATATGTAGTGTTTTCCTTCAATTATGGTAAAAGGAATTTTATTTTCTTCGTAATATTTTTTCTGAATTTCGGTTTTTACAATCATATCATTTGAAGATATAAAAGCCCTGTTTATATTTATCTTCACAGGGCAACAAACCTCTGTAAAATATTTTAGTTCTGCCTTTAGTTCATCAATAGATTTATCTGTAATATAATTTTTTATTCCTGATTTTAAATAGAAAAACTCTAAATTTTTTCTATTAAGATTTTTATATGTTAGAACTATAACCCTTTTATCTAAAATATTTTTTTGCATAAGATAGGGTATCCCATTTATAACGGCTGTATAATTTATTTTATCTTTCAGAAATTTATAATTCTTTAAAATAAAATCAGCCATATAAAATACACCAAAAGACCAACCTATAAAATGCAAACTCTCATATTTTTGTAAAATATCTGTATCTAATCCATAGGGAAAATTTATGCAAACAAGTTCAAAATTTTGAGGAATTTTTAGATGTGATACTATTTTTTCATCCATTCCCCAACCATTAAAAAAGATTATCCCATTCATTTTTAAAATCCTCTAAAAATTTTTTTATTATTTCTTTTGAAAGTTCAGAATGAAGACTTATTCTTATACGTTCCAATCCTTTTGGAACTGTGGGACTTTTTATTCCACACACAAGCCAACCCTTCTTACGAAGATTTTCTGTAATAATATCTGTTTTTTCATTATCTCCTGTAATAAGGCTTACAATCTGTGAATCAGAAACAGTATCAATTTCCAACTCTTTCATAAGTTTTAAAGTATAATTTTTTAAATTTTCAAGCTTATTTATTTTTTCTGAAAAATCATTCATATGATTTAAAATATATAGATTCCAAAGATTATTCACAGGAGGAAGAGCTGTTGAATATATAAACTCTTTTCCAAAATTAATAATATAGTCTTTAAAATCTTCATCACAAACAATGTATGCTCCTACAGAACCACCCCCTTTTCCAAGAGGTATACATAAAAAATCAATATCCTGTACAAGATTTTTATTATAAGCTATCCCATATCCATAAACTCCAAATGAATGAGCTTCATCTATCATGAGAGCCGTTCCATATTTTTTCTTTATTCTTACAAGCTCTTGTAAATCAGCTCTGTCCCCATCCATACTGTAGACACTTTCAGAAACAATTAAAATATCCTCATATTCATCTCTATATTTTTCTAAAATACTTTCTAAATGAGCCATGTCAAGATGTCTGTATCTTATAAATTTAGCAGAGCTTGAAATAATTCCAGCATAAATACTTGCATGATTCAGCCTGTCTGTTATAATAAGGCTGTTTTTATTATAAAAAGTTTCTATTATTGTTTTATTTGCTGAAAAACCACTATTCATCACAAGAACAGGTTTCTTATAAATCTCTTCTGCCCTTTTTTCCAGTTCTCTCACAACACTATAGTTTCCCGTAATAAGTCTTGAAGAGCTTGAAGAAAAAGAAAATCTTTCAGAATATTTCTTTATAAAATCATTTTTTATTTTTTCATCATGAGCAAGAAAAAGATAGTCATTAGAAGAAAGATTTATCATATTATCAGAAAAATTTTTAAGCTTTCTAAAATTTTTTTCTCTTCTTTTTAAATCCAGCTCCTTTTTTAAAACTTCTCTATTCATTTTCTCCTCCATATTCTTTATTCAGATATTCTTCTATTGATTGACGACATATTTCAAGCATCTCATCTATCTCTTTATATGAAATTGTAAAAGGCGGCATAAAATATATCGTATCTCCAAGAGGTCTTAAAATAGCCCCATGTTTCAGAGCTGTTTTGTAAATATTATATCCTGTTCTTTTTTTAGAGCTAAATCTCTCTTTCGTATTTTTATTTTTTACAATCTCCATTGCTCCAATAATACCTATCCTTCTTATCTCACCTATATATTCTTTATCTTTAAAAATTTCATTTGCTCTTTTTTCAAGATATTCTCCCTTTTTATTAATCTCATCTAAAATATTATCCTCTTCGTATATTTTTAAAACTTCCAAAGCTATTCTGCATCCAATAGGATTTCCTGAAAAACTATGGGAGTGAAGAAAAGATTTTCCCTCAAAATAATCTGCATAAAAAGAGCTGTAAATTTCTTCCGTCATAAGAACAACAGACATAGGATAATATCCAGCTGTAAGAGCCTTTCCTATACACATAATATCAGGAGAGATTTCTCCGTGTTCACAGGCAAACATCTTTCCTGTTCTACCAAATCCTACAGCTATTTCATCTGCAATAAGATGAATATTATACTTTTTTGTAATCTCACGGAGTTTTTTAAGATATACAGGAGAATATATTTTCATACCTCCTGCTCCCTGTACCATTGGCTCTATTATAATTCCTGCAAGAGTTTCATGATTTTCTTTTACAGCTTTTTCCATATAACAAAAGCATTCTGCATTACAACTTTTATAGTCTTTTTTAAAAGGACAGTTGAAACAATCAGGCCCCTGTATTTTCAGCCCATCATTAATAAGAGGTTTGTAAGTTTTTGTGAAAAAATCAATATCTCCAACAGATAATGCTCCTATTGTTTCCCCATGATATGAATTTTTTATTGCAGCAAATCTTCTTTTTTTTACAAAACCTCTCTGCTGCTGAGATTGAAAAGAAAGTTTTAAAGCAACCTCTACCCCCGATGAGCCGTTATCTGCAAAGAAAAGCTTTGTAAGCCCTTTTGGAACGATTTCAATAAGTTTTTCTGCAAGTTCTATGGCTGGTTTGTGAGAAAAATCTGCAAAAATTATATGTTCCAGTGTATCACATTGATTTTTTATAACCTCATTTATTCTTTTATTGCAGTGTCCCAAAGGATTTACCCACCAGCTTCCTACACAATCCATATATCTCTTACCAAATTCATCGTATACATATATTCCCTCTGCTCTCTCAATAACTATTGGGGGATATTTTTCATAATCTTTCATCTGTGAACATGGATGAAAAATATATTTCAAATCTTTTTCCTGTAGTCTGCTTAATTTATTCATTGCTTATCTTTCCTCCTACAAGAAATTTTTTAAGAAGAGAATATTCTAAATTTTTTTCTCCCTCTTCCACAATAAGATAATTTTCAATTTTACTGTCTTTAAGAATAACTTTTATATTATCATCCTCATAATCTTTTCCTGTATATCTGTTAAAAACTATACCTTGAATTTTAATATTCAAATTTTTTAAAAAATTTACAGTGAGCATTGTATGATTAATTGCTCCTACTTTTGTTCCGGCTATGATAATAACAGGAAGAGAAACAGCTTTTATAAGGTCAAAAATATAAAATTTATCTCTTATAAGAGGAACATATATTCCCCCTGCTCCTTCAACGATGAGATAATCTGCTTCTTTTTTTCTATTTTCTATCTCTGAAATAATTTTTTCAGGCTCTATTTTTTTATTTTCAATTTCTGCTGCAAGATGTGGTGAAACTTCAGGCTCAAGATAATATGTACACATATTTTTATCATAATTTTTTCCTGAAATCTTTGAAACTGTAAGAAGATCTGGAGCAGTAAAAACTCCTTCAGAAAAAAAACACCCACTCTGAACAGGTTTATAATATAAAGTTTTTTCATTTTGATTTTGAATAAGTGATTTAAAAATAAGACTGCTTATATATGTTTTTCCAATATCAGTGTCTGTTCCTGATATAAAGAAAGATCGGCACAGCATAAAAATTCCTCCTTAAACTTATTTGCTTTTTTTAGTATAAGACAGAATTTTTAAAACTGACAAGAAGAAAAAAAAGGAAGGTTTACAATCCCATAAGAATTTATATAAATAAAAAAATATCTGCTGTCTATATTAGCTTTCTACTATATAGATTATGCAGATATTTTTCAAATAAAATTTTATTTATTAATTTTTTAATATTCCCATTGAAAGTAATATTTTTGCAACAGCAAATATTACAGGGAAAGTAATTATTGTTCTAAGAACAAAGAATTTTAGAGCATCCCAGAATGTAAATCCTATTTTTGAAGCAACAAGTATCATTCCTGTTTCACTTAAAAAGATAAGTTGTGCAAAAGAAAGTGTTCCTACAATAAATCTTGCAATTTCACTTTGAACTCCCTCAATAAGAAGAGAAGGAAGATACATATCAGAAAATCCAACTATCATAGAAGGAGCCATACTTGCAGCTACCTCTTTTGAAAATCCAAGCATTTGGAAAAATGGAATCAGCGGCATTGATATCATATTAAATATACTTGTATATTCTGCTACAATAAGCCCTGCTGTTCCCATAAACATTATTACTGGAATAAAAGTTATATATAAAACTGCCACTTTTTTTACAGAATCTATTATTATATCAAGTTCTCTTGCTTTTTCAGCAACTGCTGCAGCTTTTTTTATTGCTATTGAGAAAGAGGCCACATCTTTTTCTTCCATTTTTCCCTCTGTAAAATACTCATCTTTAAATTTTTTAAGAGGAAGTCTTGCAATTATTATTCCAGCAACAACAGTAGAAAGAGCTATTGTACTGTAAAAAATAACAAATATTGAAGAAAATTGTAAAAAATCAGCAACAACAGCTGCAAAAGATATTCCAACTATCGAAAATGATGTAGCAATAACTGCTGCCTCTCTCTGTGTATAATAACCTTTTTGGTACTGCTGATCTGTAACAACAATACCTATTGTCCCATCTCCAAGGAAAGAAGCAATAGCATCAACAGCTGCATATCCTGGAACTCTAAAAACTTTTCTCATAAAAGGAGCGATTAATACTCCTACAAATTCCACAAGTCCAAATGAAGTAAGAAGAGGCATAAGAATTACCCCAACACAGAAAGTAACCATAAGAGAAGGAAGAAGATCTCCAGCCATCATTCCTCCTGTATTAGGATCAAGTACAGCCTTTGGCCCATATCCAAAATGCACCATAAGGAAAAATATACTTCCTCCAATTCTTACAATACCGTTAATTGGACCACATATAAAAAGTTCACGTAATATCTCACTTTTAAAATCTTTTTTTATTTTTCCAATAACTGTACCAACAATTGTTATCAGAGAAACCACTACTACAAGGTTTTTTATGCTCTCCAAATATCCATCTATTACAATAGATTTAATATGCCCCATAAGAATTGATGATTCTCCTCCAATAGTTACAGGTGCTAAAAATGCTATTATTCCAAGAACAGAATAAATTAAAAATTTTAATACAGACATTTTAACCTCCAATAAATTTTATATTTTGCTGACCAAAAATAAAAGGCATACAAAAGTGTATACCCTGAGAACTCATCAATATAAGCATATTACTATGGCAGCTTCGTAATATTTAATCTGTAGTTTCACAAGTATCATTGCCATCGGCCTTAGGCTCCATTCGTGATAACAGATTAACCTCTTTTTTATTTTTCAACCTATTGATTATATATGTTTTTTTGCAGTTTGTCAAAGGAAAAAATTAATTATATAAAAATATAACTTTAATTTTTTTCAAAAATATCAAAATTTACATCAACAGTTATCTCTATCTCATTTAAAGAAAACAGTTTCTCTATACCTTCTCTAGGGCTTCTCCATCTATATGGAGTCATATTAAAAAGATTTTTTATGCTCTCATTTTCTTTTATAAAAGTTTTATAAGTACAATTTATTGTATCAAGATATTTAAATATTTTTAAATCTTCTATAGGAGAATAAAAATCTTTTCTCACTTTTTCATACACTACCTCTTTCATCTCAAGAAGATGATTTTCTCCTGTAGAAACTATAATAAGTTTTCCTCCTTTTTTAAGTGTTCTCATTTTTTCTTCAGGAATAATTTTTGCAAACATGCAGATTATAAAATCAAGAGAGTTATCAGCAACAGGAATATCAGCTGCACTAGCAACAATCCAATTTATTCCCTTATGTGATTTTGAAGCTGATATTACAGCTTCTTTTGAAATATCTATTCCAATTATCTCATTTTCTACATTTTCATATTCTAAAAATTTTTTCAAATTTCCTGTGTAGTATCCCTCTCCACAACCAATATCAAGAATATTTATTTTTCCTTCATGGTTTTCAGAAATATTTTCCAAAACTATCTCATTCAGTTCATCTGATATCCCTTTATAATAATCTTTTTCAAGGAAAAATTTTCTGCTTAAAACCATATCCTTATCATCACCAGGCATTTTACTATGCTTTTTGTTATCTATTAAAAGATTTATATGCCCCGATTTTGATATATCAAAGGAGTGGTTATTTATACATCTATAACTTTTTCCCTCTCTTTCTAATTTTTCTTTGCAAATTGGACAAATTATCATTTTTATTCTGCTCCTAAATTATTTATTACTTATTTAAATTTAAAATTTCAAAAAGATGTTTGTTAAAAATTTCATATCCATATGTATTAAGATGAGCTCCATCTGTTGTCCATCTAAAATCAAGAGTTTTTCTTTCATTTAAAAACAGATTATGAATATCAAGATACTCTATATTTGGAAGATTTTTTATTTCCTCATTTACAGCTCTTATCTCATCACTCATGCTCAAACTGTCTATAGGAAGAATTGAAATAATAATAACTCTTTCAAATCTTTTTACAAGCATCTGTGCTATCTCTGTTATATTTGAAACAACTCTTTCAACGGTATATCCCATCATAATATCATTTACTCCTGCCATAAATACAGCTGTATGCCCTGATATTATCTCTTTATCATCTCCCTGCAGCTGCCATACAATATCTCTTGAGGCAAATCCAGGAATACCTAAATTTTTCGAATTTTCAATTTTTTTTATTTCAGGATTCCATGCAGTTATGCTGTCCCCTAAAAAAATAATATCTCTTTCTTTCATAAAAACACCTGCTTTATCTTAGTCTATAATAATATCCTCTTTTTTAATCTCCTTTACATCTCCCAAATTCATTTCTTCAAGAGTGAGATTCCCAAACTCTATTCTTTTAAGATAAATTACTCTATTTTCTACAGCTCTCATCATTCTTTTTACTTGATGGTATTTCCCTTCAAAAATAGTAATATATATAGATTTTTCCCCTGCTCTCTCTATTTTTGCAGGAAGACAGATACAACTTTCCTTTTCTCCTATATCTATCCCTTCTTCTATTTTTTTAATATCTTCATCTGATATTATTTTTGAAAGCTCTGCATAATATTTTTTGCTGAATTTTTTTTCAGGGTGAGTCATCTTGTAATTAAGTTCTCCGTCGTTTGTAAAAAGAAGAAGTCCCTCTGTATCCTTATCGAGTCTTCCCACAGGAAAAAGTGCTTGTTTATCTACCCATTGTGGAAGAAGATCATTTACCACAGGATTTTTTTTATCAGAAGCTGATGTTACATATCCGGCTTTTTTGTAAAGAACATAGTATTTTAAAATCTTCTTTTCTATTTTTTTATCATCAAAAATAACTATATCATTTTCTTCATCTATTTGGATTCCCTCATCAAAAACAACAGTGCCGTTTATTTTTATTTTTCCGTCATTAATAAATTTTTTTATCTCTCTTCTGCTTCCAACTCCACATTGTACCAGATATTTTTCAAGCCTCACAAAAATTTTCCTTTCATTTTATAAAAATATATAGAAAATTATACCATAATATCCGACTAAAATACATCTTTAAAAATAACTTCCGTTAAATTACAATGAAAATTGATTAATTCCATGAAGAAGTGTTATAATATAAAGATGAAAAACAATATAATTTTAAAAATTTTCAAGAAATAAATAAAAGATAAAATATTCTTGTATGTTTTTATAACTTTTTAAGGAGCTGATTATGAAAAATAAATTCCTTATGTTTTTATGTATTTTAGCAGCTGTAGGCTGTACAAATACAAAGCCAAAACAACCTTCAGAAAAAATATCTGCTCTTACAGGAAAAGAGTATATTGCACAATATGGAAAAACTCTTTCCCTTGATGAATCTCTTAAAATTGCAAAAGAGAGAAATCTTGATTTAAGAGTAAAAGCATTAGAAAGAGAGATAGCCTCTCTTGATAAAAAAATTGCTTTTGGTAACTTTCTTCCCTCAATAAATGTTATGGGAGGATATACACAGTTAAATGATGGAATAAATCTTGATGTTGATGTAAGTGAACTTTCTTCATCTGTAAATGGTATTTTAGGAGGATTAAGTCAAAAATTTCCAATGTTATCTGGAATCTCTCTCCCTTTTACAATGAATTCAAGATTTGTGGATAAATCTTTTTATACCTTTGGAGTAAGTGCACAGATTCCTGTATTTGTTCCATCAACATGGTATCTTTATGCAGCAAGACAAAAAGGAGAAAAGATAAGTGAACTGGCTGAAAATTTTGCAGATAAAATGCTTCAGCTTCAAGTAATGGGACAATATTATTATATTCTTGCTCTTGAATCAGAAAAAAATTTTCTTGAAAATGAACTAAAATCTGCAAAGGAACTTGAGAAAAAAGCAAAAATATCTGTGAGAGTGGAAGCTGTTCTCCCTTGGGAACTTGAAAAAGCACAGGCTTTTGTAAAAGCAAAAGAATATGCTCTAAATGAAAATGAAAGAGATTTAAGAACTGCGAAAATGAATTTTTTAAAAACTCTTAATCTAAATCCTATGATTTACACAGATGTAATTCTTGATGATGAAATAATTTTTCCTGAAGAACTGCCAAGTATGGAGGAATGTATATATGAAGCTGTAGCAGGAAATGAAGTTTTACAAATTACTGAAACTGGAAAAGATATAAGTACAGATATTAAAAAGATAGCTATTACAAATTTTCTTCCTAAGATAATTCTTGGAGGAGGATATATTAATAACTCCAGTGAAATTTTATCAGACCCCGATTTTCTTTATGGGAATGTAAGCGGAGTAATATCTATTTTCAACGGTTTTAAAAATATAAATGAATATAAAAAAGCTGTAAGAAAAGAAAAAATTGCAGAACTTAAACTTGAAAAAGAGTTTATGACAATTATAATTGAAACTGCAAAAGCTTATCAAAATGTAGAAAAAGCACAGGAGCTTCGTTATATAAGCGGATTAAATTTCAAAGGGGAAGAGGGACGCCTTCATCAAAAACAAGCTGAAAGAAAAGTTGATATGATTGATGATGAGGAATATTTTGCTGCTCTTTCTTCATATGAAAAAGCTTTAAGTATGAAAAAGAAAGCTGATTTCCAATATGAAATGGCTCTTGGAGCTTTAAAAATTGCAATGGGAAAAAATCCCTTTTATAATGTTACGGAGGAAAAATAAATGAAGAAAAAATTGGCTGTGGGAATACTTATAATGTTAATGGCTGCAGGATGTGGAAAAAAAACAGAACCTGTTATAAGACCTGTTGAAGCAGTAAATGCTGTTTTTGCTCCAGAAGCTCTTACATATGAGTATCCTGCTGTGATAATTGCAGATAAAGAAGCTCCTCTTTCATTTAGAGTTGCAGGACCTATAAAAACTATGAATGTGGAAGTGGGAACTTTTGTAAAAGAGGGAGATATTATTGCTCAAATGGATAAAAGGGACTATGAAGTCCAGCTTGATGCATTTCAGAAAAAAGCTGTTGCTGCAAAAAATGTTTATGATGCTTCAAAAGCTGTAGCTGAAAATGCAAGAAAACAATTTAAAAGGGTAGAGGCTCTTTATAAAGAAAAGGCTATTCCAAAAAAATCATATGATGAAGCTCTGGCAGGAGTACAAGCTGCCTCTGCTGCAGAACTTGCAAACCTTGCCCAATATCAAGGAGCTGTTCAAGGGGTAATAAACTGTGAAAATCAACTGAAAGATACAACTTTAAAAGCTCCTTATGACGGATACATAAGCAGAAAATATTTTGGTGCTGGAACAACAGCTGGAGCAGGAATGCCTGTAGTTGCTATCTCTTCAACTGGAAATAGTAAAGTAAGAATAAGTATGTCTGAAGAAGATGTTGTAAAAACTGACAATATATCTGAAGCACAGCTTCTTTTCAGAGGAAATAGTTATAAGTTAAAACTTGCTGATGCAGGACTTACAAAAGGAATTATAAAACTTGCATATCCTGTTACCTTCGATTTTATAGATGGAGAAAATGGAAAAAATCTTCCTGCAGATTCAGAAGGAGTTGTAAAATTATCTTTTAAAAATGAAAATACAAAAGGGATTCTTATCCCTGTAGAATCTATTTTTGATAAAAATGGAGAGATAAAAGTATGGGTTTATAAAGATAACCAAGTGAATGGGAAAACAGTTAATATTATAAAACCATATTCAGAGGGAATGGTTATGGTAACAGGAATTAAAGAAGGAGAAAAAATTGTTACCAAAGGGGTACATGAGCTTACAGAGGGACAAAAAGTAAATCTTCTTGAACCATTTTCAAAAACAAATGTGGGAGATATGTTATAAAACAGAGGTGTGGAATGAAATTTATAGATTACTCAATTAAAAATACTGTTGTTGTAAGATTCATGGTTATACTTCTGATTATAGGAGGATTGTTTTCCTATGTAAAACTTGGAAAACTGGAAGACCCTGAATTTAAAATAAAAGAAGCTTTAGTAATAACTCTTTATCCTGAAGCAGATGCACATACAGTTGAACTTCAGGTTACAAACAGAGTAGAAGAAGCTCTGCAGAAAATACAAAATATAGATTATCTGCAAAGTGTTTCAAAACCTGGATACTCTCAGGTAAAGATAAAACTAAAAGAATCAGTTCCCACAAAAGAACTGGATCAGTACTGGGACAATGTCAGAAAAAAAATAGATGATGCTCAGATAAATATGCCTCTTGGAGTAGTTCCTTCTATAGTTCTTGACGACTACGGAGCTGTATACGGAATATTTTTAGCTGTTACCAGTGATGGATATTCCTATTCAGAACTTTCAAAATATACAGACTATATTTTAAAAGAACTAAACTCAATAAATGGAATAGCACAAACAGCAGAGTTTGGTAAACAGTCTGATGCTGTGGAAGTCATTATTGACAGAGAAAAAATAAACTCTATGGGGCTTAGCACAAAGCTTATAGCAGCCTCTCTTCTCACTGAAAATCTTATTTCAGGAGGAGGAAATATTGACTATGGTTCTTACAGAGTTAATTTAAGACTTAATAATGATATCAATAGTATGGAAGCTCTTAAAAATCTTGTTGTATTCTCTCAAAAACTTCCTGACGGAACAAATGAAATTGTAAGATTAGGAGATATTGCTGAATTAAAAAGAGGATATGTTGAACCTGTTTCTCAAAAAATGTATTACAACGGAAGAATGGCAATAGGAATATCACTTTCCCCTGAAGCTGGAGCAAATGTTGTAGAAGTAGGAAAAGTTATAGATAAAAAAATTCTTGAGCTTAAAGAAAAAATTCCTGTAGGAATTGATATTCAAAAAATTTATTATCAACCTGAGCTTGTAACTTCAGCAATAAATAACTTTGTTATCAATCTTATTCTTTCTGTTGTTACTGTTGTAGGAGTTCTTCTTGTTACAATGGGAATGAGAAGCGGACTTATAATAGGAAGTGCTCTTGTGTACTCAATACTTGGAACTCTTATTTTTATGCTTATGATGAAAATAGATCTTCAAAGAGTTTCTCTTGGATCATTTATCATTGCAATGGGAATGCTTGTGGATAACTCAATAGTTGTTGCCGATAATGTTTTGGTAAACAGAAACAAAGGTATAGAGATGGAAGAAGCTCTTTTAGAAGCTGCTCATAAACCTGCACTGGCACTTTTAGGAGCAACTTCAATAGCAGCTCTTGCCTTTCTTCCTGCATATTTAATGCCTACATATGTAGGTGAGTATGTAGGTTCATCTTTCTGGGTTATTGGTATCTCACTTATGTTGAGCTGGGTTTTATGTCTTACACAAACACCTGTATATTGTAAATTTTATCTTGAAAATGAACCTATTAAGCCTGAAAGTGAAAGAGAAAAAAGATTTTATGCAAAATGCAGAAAAATTTTATATTTTCTTTTAAAAAGAAAAAGATTAACTGTAACAGCTGTTCTTGCAGCTTTTGCTGTTTCATCTTTATTATTCCTTGAGATTCCTAAAATCTTCTTCCCTGATTCAGATAAAAAAGGATTTACAATAAGTCTTTGGGCACCTGAGGGAAGCAGACTTGAGGTAGTTGATGAGGCTGCTATAAAACTTGAAAAATATCTGAGAGAGGATTCCAGAGTAAAAGATATAACTGTTACTATAGGAGCTTCACCTTCTAGATACTATGTATCTACAACTCCAGAAATGCCTAATACATCTTTTGGAGAACTGATATTAAATGTAAAAAAAGTAAAAGATGTCGAGGAGGTTGGAAAAAAAGCTCTCGATTATGCTAATAAAAATCTTGCAGGAATAACAGTAAATATTAAGAAATATCCTAATGGTGTTCCTGTACCATACCCTATTGAAATAGCCTTTTCAGGACCTGACCCACAAGTTTTAAGAAATCTTTCTGATAAAGCTATTGATATTATGAAAAAATATCCTGATGTTTTAAATATTAAAACAGACTGGAGAAATAAAATTCTTGCATGGGAAGGAAACTATTCTCAATCTATTTCAAAAAGAGCAGGACTTACATCTTTTGATATTTCAACATCTCTTATGAGAACTTCCAATGGAATTCCTATGGGCAGAATAAAAGAGGGGGATAAACTCGTAACTGTTATTTTAAAAGAAAATGACGGCAATGGACAAAATAAAAATGATATAAATAATATCTCTCAAACACCTATATGGGGAGTTACTCTTGAAGCTCAGCCTCTTTCAAGTATAATCAGTATGGGAAATCTTAAATTCCAAGAGGGACAAGTTTGGAGAAGAAACAGAGTAAGAACAATGACTGTTCAAGCTGATGTTCCTGTGGGAATAAGTCCTATGGATGTGAGAGAGGAATTTAAAAAAGAGATTGAAGCTATCGAACTTCCTAAAGGATACACTATGGAATGGCTTGGAGAATATAAAGAACAAACTAAAAATGTACTTTCTCTTTTAGAATCTGTACCTGTTCCTGTAATAATTATGTTTATCATATGTGTACTTCTTTTTGCAAGTGTAAAGATTCCTATTCTTATTTTTGCGATGCTTCCATTGTGTATGATAGGAATTGTTCCTGGACTTTTTATCACAGGAAAAAGTTTTGGCTTTATGTCAGCTGTTGGGGTTATATCTCTTTCAGGAATGATGATAAAAAATATGATTGTTCTTGTTGATGAAATAAGATATGAAATAAATATTTTGAAAAAGGATAAATTTATAGCTCTTATTGATTCGGCAATAAGCAGAATAAGAGCAGTAAGTCTTGCAGCAGTAACAACAATATTTGGAATGCTTCCTCTTATGACAGATCCTCTTTATGGTGATATGGCTGCTACAATAGTTTTCGGACTGTTTGTTTCTACAATACTAACTCTTTTTATATTCCCTGTTGTATACTCAATAGCTTATAATATAGAAGAGAGAGAATAAAAAAATGCTGTTGCAATAAATGCAACAGCTATTTTTTTATTTTTTTCTTGGATGAAGTTTCATATATTCATCTGTAGCCTTCATAACAAGTTTGTAAAGCACAAGAAGTGCAATAAGGTTTGGAAGAGCCATAAGTCCATTAAACAAGTCTGACAAGTTCCAGACTAAATCAACTTTTGCCATAGAACCTAAAAGAATAAAACATACAACAATTACTTTATATATATTCATTGCCTTATCTCCAAAAAGATATTTCACATTTGCTACTCCAAAATAATACCATCCTATTATTGTAGAAAGAGCAAAGAAAAGCAGACATACAGCAATAAATATTCCTCCCATACTTCCTAAAGCAAGTTTGAATGCCTCTTGTGTAAGAGCAATTCCTGGAAGGCTGTCTATATATGCCTTATTTGTTAAATCAACTTTCATTATTATAACAAGAGCTGTACAAGTAAGAACTACAAATGTATCTATAAATACTGTTATTATCGCAACTGCTCCCTGTTCACAAGGGTGATCTACCTTTGCTACTGCATGAGCATGAGGCGTTGAACCCATTCCTGCTTCATTGGAAAATAATCCTCTTGCAACTCCATATCTCACTGCCTGTTTGATTGTTATACCAAAAGCTCCTCCCATTACTGCTGTTGGATTAAAAGCTCCTACAAATATCATTTTTATAGCTGGAATTATATGAGTAATATTCATACATACTATTATAATAGACATCCCAACATACATACCTGCCATTACAGGAACTATTTTTTCTGTAAATGAAGCTATTCTTTGAGTTCCTCCCCAAAATATAAATCCTGATATAACAGCTATAAATACCCCTATTAATACTGGAGGAATTGGAAGTTCATTACTAAATGCTGCTGCTATTGAGTTTGATTGTACTGCGTTTCCCATAAATGACAAAGCTAAGATACAAGATAATCCGAAAAATCCTGCAAGAAATTTACTGAACCAATTTTCTCCAAGACCTTCACTTATATAAAAAGCTGGACCTCCTATTACTTCTCCGCCTATTTTTTTCTTATATACTTGTCCAAGAACAGCTTCAGCATATACAGTAGCCATTCCAAAAAATGCACTCATCCACATCCAAAATATTGCTCCAGGACCTCCAGCTGCTATAGCTGTCGCTGCTCCAGCAAGGTTTCCTGTTCCTACCTGTGCTGCTACTGCTGTTGCAAGTGATTGGAAAGAACTCATTCCATCAGCACCTGCTGCCTCTCCGTTTAAGTTTACTCCTTTTACTACTTTTGTGTATCCCTCACTAAATTTCCTGACCTGAATAAATTTTAGTTTAATAGTGTAAAATAATCCTGTTCCCACAAGTAAAAAAATAAGTAATGAATTCCAGACAAATCCACTCACACTCTGCACCATAAGATTTAACTCTTCCATACAATCACTCCCTTAAAACTTTTTTATATTTTAACACTCTGCTTTAAACTTTTTATCAGAATGTTTTTAACAATGAAAAGTATAGGTTATGATACCATATATTCCTATTTTTTAAAACTATTTTTTGCATTTTTTATCAACTTTTTTAAATTTTATATTTTTATGTATTTTTATAGAATTATATTAATTATTTTAAGACACTTTTAAAGATATGTTATTTGATATTTTTTCTAATATCAATATTTTTTATTTATATTTTTTCTGCTTCTATTGATTTTTCTATATTTTTACTGGATATTATAAATATAAAAATATTTTTTTATACTTTTTAAAATTATCTGCTAAATATATTTTAAAAACAATATTAATACTTATTTTTTAGCATTAATATGTATTTTATTTTATATATTGGTAATTTTTTATAAATAAAATTTTAAATTTTATTTATATTTTTATCATATTTTTTAATTTTCATTTTTATTAAAAGACAGAATTATAAAAAGTACTATTTTATTAGCACTATAATATTCTATATTTTATTTTTCAACGAATTTTTCTATTTTTAAAGACAAAAAAACCACTGAAGAATAATACCATAAAGATAAAATTCTCACAGTGGTTTATAATTATATTATTTTACTATCTTGAATAGTTTGGTGCTTCTTTTGTAATTTGAATATCGTGAGGATGGCTTTCTTTAAGTCCTGCACCTGTTATTTTTACAAATTTTCCATTTAATTGAAGATCTTTTATTGTAGGAGTTCCGCAATATCCCATTCCTGCCCTGATTCCTCCACAAAGTTGGAATATAACTTCTTTAAGATCACCTTTGTAAGCGATTCTTCCTTCAATTCCTTCAGGAACAAGTTTTTTAGCATCATTTTGGAAATATCTGTCTTTAGATCCTCTCTTCATTGCAGCAAGTGATCCCATTCCAACATATACTTTATATCTTCTTCCTTCATATATAACTTCTTCACCTGGAGCTTCTTTTGTTCCTGCAAGAAGTCCTCCTAGCATTACACAGTCTGCTCCACAAGCAAGTGCTTTTACTATATCTCCAGAAAGTTTTATTCCTCCGTCAGCAATAACTCCGATTCCTCTGTCTTTACATACTTGATATACATCATTTACTGCTGTAAGCTGAGGAACTCCAACTCCTGCAACAACTCTTGTTGTACATATTGAACCTGGTCCAATTCCTACTTTAACAGCATCTACTCCAGCATCTATAAGTGCAAGAGCTGCTTCAGCTGTAACAATATTTCCTGCTATAAGCTGAATATCTGGGAATGCTTCTCTTATCTCTCTTACTCTTTTTATAACTCCTGCTGAGTGTCCATGAGCTGAGTCAACTGTAATTATATCTGCTCCAGCTTTTACAAGAGCTGCAACTCTTTCTAGTGTGTCATTTCCTACACCAACAGCTGCTCCAACTCTTAATCTTCCATGCTCATCTTTACAAGCATTTGGATATTCAACTATTTTATCTATATCTTTTATAGTAATTAGTCCTTTTAAATATCCATTTTCATCAACTATTGGAAGTTTTTCTATTCTGTTTGATATTAAGATATCTTTTGCTTCATCAAGACTTGTACCTACAGGAGCTGTAATAAGATTTTCTTTTGTCATAACATCAACAACTGGTGTATCATAATCTTTTCTATATTTTAAATCTCTGTTTGTTATAATTCCTATAAGTTTTCCATCTTCTTCAATTACAGGAAGACCTGATATTTTATATTGTCCCATTAAATCATCAGCATCTGCAAGAGTACTGTCTTTAGAAAGAGTGATAGGATCTTTTATCATTCCGCTTTCATTTCTTTTTACCTTGTCAACTTCTTTTGCCTGTTCTTCAATAGTCATATTTTTGTGAATGAACCCAAGTCCTCCTTGTCTTGCAAGAGAGATTGCAAGTTCAGCTTCAGTAACTGTATCCATTGCAGCACTTAGAATAGGTACATTTAAAGTAATTTTTTTGGTAAGTTGAGTTTTTAATTGAATATCTTGAGGTAATACGTGAGATTCTGCAGGTATTAACAGAACATCATCAAAAGTAATTGCTTCTTTTACAATTTTTCCATTCATTGTATTCATGTTTATTTATACTCCTTTTAAAATATTTATTTTTTATTTTCTAACAATTTTTTCTAGATATAGAATCTATTATACCACATCTTTCGCACCTATGTCATGTCTAAAAAATAATTTTTCACATTTTATTTTATCAACATCACTATAAGCTTTTTTCTTAGCTTCTGCAAGAGTATCTCCCTCTGCTACAACGATTAATACTCTTCCTCCGTTAGTGTAAATATGTCCATTTTTTTCTTTAGTTCCCATATGGAAAAGATGAGATTCCATATTTTCATCAATAAAAATCTCTTCATCAGGTGTAGATGAAGCAGGGTATCCATCAGAAGCAAGTACCACTCCTACTGTTGTTTTATCGCTCCATTCCACTTTATTTTCTTTTCCTTCCATTATATCAAGAATAAGTTGAACTAAATCGCTTTCCATTCTTGGAAGAATAACTTCTGCTTCAGGATCTCCAAATCTTGCATTGAACTCTATTGTTTTTACTCCATCTTTTGTATCCATAATTCCTGCAAAAATAAATCCTGTAAAAGGAAGCCCCTCTTTTTTAAGTCCTTCAAGAGTAGGTCTTATTATTTCATTTACACTGGCATCTATTATTTCTTTTGTAACTCTTCTTACAGGAGAATAAACTCCCATTCCTCCTGTATTAGGACCTTTATCCCCATCAAAAACTCTTTTATGATCTTGTCCTACTTCAAGAGGAATAACTTTATCTTCATGTGCAAGAGCTATAAGAGAAAATTCAAATCCATCAAGATATTCTTCTATTACAACCTTGTTGTCAGGAATTGCAAAAGCAATCTCAAGAGCCTCAAGAGCTTCTTCTATTTTCATAGCAACTGTTACACCTTTTCCTGCTTTTAAACCGTCCTCTTTTATAACAATTGGAGCTCCATGTTTTTCAACATAAGCTTTAGCTTTTTCATAATCTGTAAATGTTTCATATGCCCCTGTAGGAACATTGTATTTATTCATAATATGTTTTGCAAAATCTTTGCTGCTCTCAAGTCTTGCTACATCTTTTTTAGGTCCAAATATTTTTAACCCTTTTGCTTCAAAAGCATCTGCTACACCAAGAGCAAGAGTTGTTTCAGGACCTACAACTGTAAGATCTATTCCCTCTTTTAAAGCAAATTCAGTAAGTCCTTCAATATCATCATCTTTTATATTAACATTTATACCGAATGTTGCTGTTCCAGGATTTCCCGGAGCAATATATATTTTTTCCACAAGATGACTCTGATTAAGTTTCCATGCAAGAGCGTGTTCTCTTCCGCCTTTTCCGATAACTAATACTTTCATTTAATACTCCTTAATATCCATAATTATTATGATAAAATTAGTGTTTGAAATGTCTCATTTTTGTGAATACCATTGCGATTCCGTTAGCGTTGCACACATCTATTGAAAGTTGATCTTTTATAGATCCTCCTGGTTGAATTATTGCTTTTACTCCGTGTTTTACAGCAAGTTCTACTGTATCAGGCATTGGGAAGAAAGCATCTGAAGCCATGTATGAACCTTCTGATTTATCTCCTGCTTGTTCAAGAGCAATTTTTGCTGCTCCAACTCTATTCATTTGTCCTGCTCCAATTCCAAGAGTTTGATTTCCTTTGCTGATTACTATTGCATTTGATTTAACATTTTTTACAACTTTCCATCCGAAAAGAAGTTCTTTTATATCTTCTTCAGTAGGTTTAGTTTCTGTAACACAGATTAAATCTTCTGGTGAAACTGTTCCGTAGTCAATATCCTGAACAAGAAGTCCATCATTAACTCCCATAACTCTTTGTTTGTTTATTATTTCTTGATGAATATCAAGAGTCATAAGTCTTATATTTTTCTTAGTTTTTAATATTTCAAGAGCTTTATCTGTAAATGCAGGAGCAATTACTATTTCAAGGAAAAGTTTATGAAGTTCTTCTGCTACATCTTCGTCAACAGTATCATTTACTGCCACAATTCCTCCAAAAATTGAAATTGGGTCTGCTGCATAAGCTTTATCCCAAGCTTCTTTTAATGTATCTCCAAGTCCTACTCCACAAGGATTTGTATGTTTTACTGCTACAACAGCTTTTTTACCATCTTTGAACTCTCTTAAAATTTCAATAGCTCCATTTGCATCTTGAATATTATTATATGAAAGTTCTTTACCATGAAGTTGTTTAGCTCCTGCTATTGAATATCCTGTCATTGGAGCTCCATAGAAAGCTGCTGATTGATGAGGATTTTCTCCATATCTTAAATCTTGAACTTTTTCATAAGTTAAAGTTAATTTTTCAGGATATTCTATTCCTACTTTGCTTGTTAAATATCCTGCTATAAGAGCATCGTAAGCTGCTGTTGTTCTAAATACTTTTGCTGCAAGTTCTTGTCTGAATTCTAAAGTTGTATCTCCATGCTCTCTTATTTCTGCAACAACTCTTTCATAGTCAGCTGGATCAACACAAACAGTTACAAATTTGTGGTTCTTAGCAGCACTTCTTAACATACTTGGTCCACCAATATCTATGTTTTCAATAAGCTCTTCGTGTGTTCCGCCTTTTTTAAGAGTTTCTTTAAATGGATAAAGGTTTACAACTACAAGATCTATAAGTTCAATCTTATTTTCTACTAAATCTTTCATATGTTCTTCATTATCTCTTACACAAAGAAGTCCTCCGTGAACATTTGGATGAAGAGTTTTTACTCTTCCATCCATCATTTCAGGAAAATGAGTGATATCAGAGATAGAAAGTGTTTTAAGTCCTGCCTCATCAAGAGCTTTTTTTGTTCCTCCTGTTGAAATTATTTCATATCCTAATTCTGAAAGTTGTTTTGCAAACTCTATTATTCCTGTTTTATCTGAAACGCTTATTAATGCCCTTTTCATTTAATTTCTTGCCTCCTCAATTTTTTCACATAGCTGTTTTAAAACCATTGGATATATTCTGTGTTCTATTTTATGAATCTCTTCTTCAAGTTTCTCTATATCCCAAGTTTTATCAATTACAAGTTTTTCTTGATAAATTATTTCTCCTGAATCCACTCCTTCATCAACATAGTGGATTGTTACTCCTGTTTCTTCTGCTCCAGCTCTATAAGCATCTCCTATTCCATCTTTTCCTGGAAAATTTGGAAGATATGCAGGGTGAATATTTATTATTTTATTTCTGTAAGCATTTAAAAGCACATCAGAAATTATCTTCATATATCCTGCAAGAGCTATCAGTTCAATATTATTTTCTTTTAAAATCTCTATTATCTTCTCTTCATATACCTTTTTACTTCCACACTCTTTTAAAGAAACTACATAATAAGGTATACCTAATTTTTTGGCTCTTTCTATTGCAAAAGCTTTTTCTTTATCAACAATAAGAAGTTCTATAGAGCATGGAGAGTGTTTCCACTCTCTGCTCGTTTTTACTATACTCTCAAAATTTCCTCCGTTTCCAGAAGCGAATACAGCTACTCTTACCATATAAGGTCTACTCCTTCTCCTTCAACTATCTCTCCAAGAAGTACTGGACTTTCTCCGTTAGCTTTTAAAACTTCCATTGTTTTCTCAACTTTATCTTCATCAACAATTATCATGAATCCTATTCCCATGTTAAATACATTGTACATATCTTCATTAGGAACTTCTCCCTCTTTAGCTAAGAATTTGAAAATTTCAGGAGTATCTATTTTTCTTGTATCAATTTTTGCCTGTAATCCTTCAGGAAGTATTCTAGGTACATTTTCATAGAAACCTCCTCCTGTAATGTGGCACATTCCATTTACTTCAACTTCATTTAATAAAGCTTTTATTATTTTAACATATATTCTTGTTGGAGCAAGAAGAGCTTCCCCAAGTGTTCTTCCTCTAAATACATCTTTGTATCCGTTTAAATCTAATTTTTTATCTTTCATAACTATTTTTCTTACAAGAGAGAATCCATTTGAGTGAACTCCTGAAGAAGTAAGTCCTATGATTTTATTTCCTTTTTTAACATTTGCACCTGTTATAAGTTTACTTTTTTCAACTACTCCTACACAGAATCCTGCAAGGTCATAATCTCCTACTTCATACATATCAGGCATTTCTGCTGTTTCTCCTCCGATAAGTCCACATTCAGAAAGAACGCAGCCATCAGCTACACCTTTTACAATTTGTTCTATTTGTTCTGGGAAGTTTTTACCAACTGCAACATAATCAAGGAAGAATATAGGCATTGCTCCTTGAACAAGCACATCGTTTACACACATTGCTACAACATCTTGCCCAATTGTATCGTGTTTATCCATTTCAAAAGCAAGCATAAGTTTTGTTCCAACACCATCTGTTCCACTTATAAGTACAGGTTCTTTATATCCTAAAGATGATAAATCAAACATTCCTCCAAATGCACCAAGGCTGTCTATCATTCCTTTTACTTTAGTTCTCTCAACATGAGATTTTATTCTTCTCACTGATTCATATCCAGCTTCTAAGTTTACACCTGATTCCATATATTTTTTACTCATCTCTATTTACCTTCCTTTTCTTTTTCAAATTTTTTATCTAAACCAAACAGATATGTTGGATAGTTTTTGTCAAAACAAGCTGCACAAATATTATCTCCCAATCCTTTTCTCAGCCCTTCCACTGATAAAAATGCTAAAGAGTCAGCCGCTATATATTTTCTTAACTCTTCAAGATCCATTCTTGCACTGATAAGATCTTCAAGACTTGATGTGTCTACACCGTAGAAACATGGAGCTATCATTGCAGGAGAAGCTATTCTCACATGAACCTCTTTTGCTCCAGCTTCTTTTAAAAGTTTAATTATATATTTACTTGTTGTTCCTCTTACTATTGAGTCATCAACAAGAACAATTTTTTTACCTGCTATTACAGAAGACATTGGAGAAAGTTTCATTTTTACCCCTCTTTCTCTCTCTTTCTGTGTAGGCTGAATAAATGTTCTTCCTATGTAACGGTTTTTTATAAGTCCTGTTTCATAAGGAAGTCCTGAACCATCTGCATACCCCACAGCTGCTGAAAGTGATGAGTCTGGAACTCCTATTACCATATCTGCTTCTGGACAAGGAGCTTCTTCTGCAAGAAGTCTTCCACAAATTCTTCTTGATGTATGGACATTAAGACCATTTATTGTACTGTCAGGTCTTGAGAAATATATAAATTCCATTGAACACATTTTATCTTGAGTACAATTTGTATAAAAAATTGATTTTAACTCATCTTTACTTATTTTTAAAACTTCTCCTGGCTTTATTCCTCTTATGAATTTTGCTCCTAAAGTTTCAAAAGCAACAGTTTCAGAACTTACTACATATCCATCTCCAAGCTGTGCAAGAGATAATGGATGAAGTCCATTTTTATCTCTTATTGCATAAATTGTACTTCCTGTCATAACCACAAATGAGAAAGCCCCTTCAAGTTTTGCCACTGCTTTTGTAAGTTTTTCTGTAAATGTTCCAGATTCTTTTTGAATAAGATGACATAAAATTTCACTGTCTGAAGATGATTGGAATATACTTCCCTCAAATTCAAGCTGCATTCTCAATTGATCCCCATTTACTATTTTTCCATTATGAGCAACTGTAAAATCTCCCAGATGAGAACGAACTAAAAGCGGCTGAATATTTTCTATTCCTGGAGCTTTTGAATCTCCCATTCTTACATGACCTATTGCCATATTTCCTTTCAATGCAGATATATTTTCTGTATTGAATACCTCTATAACAAGCCCGTTTCCTCTATGTCTTAAAATATGTCCATTGTCAGAAGTGGCAATTCCTGCTCCTTGCTGACCTCTGTGCTGAAGTGAGTGCAGCCCATAATATGTAAGCTGGGCTGCATTTTCTACATTGTAAATTCCGAATACTCCACATTCTTCATGAATTTCATCTAATATATAATCAAATTCTCTCATTTTTTATTATCCTCATCCTTATTTATCTGACTTGTATTAAAATTGTATCCTACTTTTTAAAGAAGTTTACTCCATTTTTGAATATATCCTGCATTTTTTCTCCATAAATATTTTGGAATGTTCCCTCTTCATAACGCTCTGAGTGTCCCATTTTTCCAAGAATATGTCCATCTTTTGATGTAATACCTTCTATTGCATAGTATGAACCGTTAAGGTTATATTTACCATCCATTGTAGGTTCACCTTTTAGATTACAATATTGTGTAGCAACTTGTCCATTTTCAAATAATTCTTTTGCAAGTTCTTCACTTACAACAAATTTTCCTTCTCCGTGAGATACTGCCACTGAATGTGTATCTCCTATATTAAATGATGAAAGCCAAGGAGAAGAGTTTGAAGCCACTCTTGTAGTTGCTATTCTTGATATATGACGGTTAATGTCATTTCTGAAAAGTGTAGGTGAATTTTCTGATAATTTATCCATATCTCCATAAGGAAGAAGTCCTGATTTTACAAGAGCTTGGAATCCATTACAGATACCTAACATAAGTCCTTCATTAGCCAAGAAATCTTTTATAGCTGATTTGATTTTTGGATTAAGAAGAATATTTGTTATAAATTTACCAGAACCATCAGGTTCATCTCCTGCACTGAATCCTCCAGGAAGAGCAACAATTTGTGCTTCTCTTATTTTTCTGCTAAGCTCATCTATTGAAGCTTCCATATCTTTAACTGTCAAATTATTTATTACAAATATTTCTGATTGTCCTCCAGCTCTTTCAAAAGCTTTTGCTGTATCGTATTCTGAGTTTGTTCCAGGGAAAGCAAGAACTAAAACTTTTGGTGTATCATATAATACAGAAGCTTTTTGTTTAAGTTCAGCTTTTTTCTCAACAGGTGCAAATACTTTTTTATCTTCAGCTCCTGTGTTATAAGGGTATATTTTAGCATATCTTTCTTCCCAAATTGCAATTGCTTCATCTATATCAAATACTGCATCATTTATTGTAATTTCTCCTGTATCATCAACTATTCCAAGGAAATCTCCAAAGATAAGTCTTTGTTTTGATTCAACAACAAGTGCTCCTGGGAACATATCAAACAGATTTACCTCTGTATTTTGTACATTTATCCCTAATTTATTACCAAACGACATTTTGAACAGTGCTTCTGCCGTTCCTCCCATTTTTACAACTGAAGCTGATACAATATTACCTTTTTGCATCTCTTTTCTTACATTATTAAATACTGCTTTCACTGTGCTGTAAACAGGTGTGAAATCTTCATTATAATATGGTTTTACTAAATATATATAGTTTCCTGCTGATTTAAATTCAGAAGATATTATATTTTGAGTTTTTTCTGTTGTTACTGCAAAAGATATAAGTGTAGGAGGTACATCAATATTTTTAAATGTTCCGCTCATACTATCTTTTCCTCCAATAGCAGGAGTTTCAAATTCAACTTGAGCTTCTAATGCTCCAAGAAGTGCCATAAATGGTTTACCCCATCTTGAAGGTTCTTTTCCAAGTCTTTCAAAATATTCTTGGAATGTAAGTCTCGCTTTTGTATAATCTGCTCCTACAGCTGTTACTCTTGCAAGAGATTCTATTACAGCATAGATTGCTCCAAGATATGGAGATTTTTCAGAAATATATGGATTGAATCCATATGTAAGAACAGAAGCTGTATTTGTGAATCCACGTGTAGGGAATTTTTGAATACTTGCTTCGCTTTCTGTTAATTGATATTTTCCTCCATATGGCATAAGAACTGTTGAACGACCTACTGTTGAGTCAAACATCTCTACCATTCCTCTTTGAGAAGCCACATTCATATCTTTAAGTGTTGCTGTAAGTTTTTCTTTAAGTGATCCTGTTTTCTCAGATTTAAATATCTCTTGTTTAACAGGTGCTTCAACTTTTACGTCTTGTTCTTGTCTTACTCCGTTTGTATCTAAGAAACTTCTTGCTATATCAACAATTGTTTCCCCTCTGAATTTTATTACAAGATTTTCTTTTTCTGTTACTTTTGCTACAAGTCTTGTTTCAAGGTTTTCTTCTTTCATTAATGCTTCAAATTTTTCTCTGCTTTCAGGTGCTATAACAACAGCCATTCTTTCTTGAGATTCACTGATTGCAAGTTCTGTTCCGCTAAGTCCAAGATATTTTACTGATACCATATCTAGATTTACTTCTATTCCTCTTGCAAGTTCCCCTATTGCAACTGAAACTCCTCCAGCTCCAAAGTCATTTGATTTTTTAATAAGTTTTGTAACTTCTGGATTTCTGAATGCTCTTTGAATTTTTCTTTCTATTGGAGCATTTCCTTTTTGAACTTCTGAAGAACATTTAGTAAGAGATGAATCATTGTGTTCTTTAGATGAACCTGTCGCTCCTCCAACACCATCTCTTCCTGTTTTTCCTCCAAGAACGATTACTAAATCTCCTGGTTTTGGTTCTTCTCTTAAAACATATTCTTTTTTAACAGCCCCAACTACAGCTCCAACTTCCATTCTCTTAGCTTTATATCCATTATGATATAATTCTTTTACAAATGTTGTTGCAAGTCCAATTTGGTTTCCGTAAGATGAATATCCTTGTGCTGCACCTTTTGAAATTCTTACTTGAGGAAGCTTATTTGGAAGAGTATCTTCAAGTTTTTCACAGATATCTCCCGCTCCTGTAATTCTCATAGCTTGATATACATAAGCTCTTCCTGAAAGAGGATCTCTTATAGCTCCTCCTATACAAGTACTTGCTCCTCCAAATGGTTCAATTTCTGTAGGGTGGTTATGAGTTTCATTTTTAAACATAAGAAGCCATCTTTCTGTTTCTCCGTCAACATCAATATCCACTTCTATACTACAAGCATTTATTTCTTCAGAAACTTCCATATCATCAAGTTTTCCGATTTTTCTCATATATTTTCCGCCAAGAGTTCCCATATCCATAAGAGTCATTGGTTTTTTATTATTATGAACAGTTGTTCTAAGCTCAAGATATTTTTCATATGCTTTTTGGATAGCTTCTGTCATCTGTCCTTTTTCTATTGTTACACTTTTTAAATATGTTTCAAATGTTGTATGTCTGCAGTGGTCAGACCAATAAGTAT
The DNA here is from genome assembly GCA_019416865.1 of Fusobacterium sp. Taxonomy (GTDB): domain Bacteria; phylum Fusobacteriota; class Fusobacteriia; order Fusobacteriales; family Fusobacteriaceae; genus Fusobacterium_B. The sequence goes on along the minus strand of DXWL01000002.1, from coordinate 31,881 downwards.
CAAGAACTTTTATTTCTGTTTCAGTAGGATCTCTGTCTTCCTCTTTGAAATATTTTTGAATATGCTCAAGGTCATCAGCTGTCATTGCAAGTCCATTATCACTTACAAATTTTTCAAGTTCTTCTCTTGTAAGTTTTCTAAATCCTTCAAGAACAGGTACAGGCTCAACTGTAACATCTTCATTATTTTCAAGTATATTTAAATCTTTTTCTCTTGTTTCAACAGGATTTATTAAATACTTTTTAATTTTATCAAGATCTTTTACTTCTCCGTAAAAAACTATTACTCTTCCACTTTTGATTGTAACCCCATCTTTACTATTTAAAAGTACAAGACATTGTTCTGCAGAGTCAGCTCTCTGATCATATTGTCCTGGAAGATTTTCTATTGCAACATAAGTTTTTCCCGCAAGATCAATTTCATCATAAACATTATCTGTAACTATCTCTGATAAAACTTTAGTTTTTAAAAGTTCTACATCCTCTTCATCACAATTAAAAATGTCGTAAACATTGTAAAGCTCAACTCTTTCAAGACCAGTTTCGTATAAATTTTCTCTGATTTCGTTTAAAAGTGAGTTTCCCTCAACTTGAAATCCCTGTTTTTTAGAAACAAAAATTCTTTTATTCATCTTTCCTCCATATTATAAATATTAATTTCTTTACCTACTGTGTTATTACTTTCCCAAACAAACTATTCTGCAAGTTCTTTTGCTCTTTTTATAAGAGCCTCAAGATCTTCACCTGTTATATTAAGGTGTCCCATTTTTCTGTCCACCTTGGCTTCCCCTTTTCCATACATATAAAGTTTTTCATTATCTCTAAGTTCCGCTTTTTCTATTCTTTCTACATCCTGTCCTAAAATATTAAGCATTACACTTTTCTTTACAAGTACTGGATCTTCAAGATGTTTTCCGCAAAGCCCTTCTATTTGTAAATCAAATTGTGATTTATCACAGCCATCCATTGTATAGTGAGCTGAATTATGCGGTCTTGGCGCCATTTCATTTACATATATTTCCCCATCTTTTCCATAAAAATACTCAATTGCCAAAGGTCCTACAAAATCAAGCCCTTTTATAATTTTTTTAGTTATCTCTTTTACTTTTTCTTGTACTTCTTGGTTTACTCTTGCTGGAGCTATTGTTATATGAAGTATTCCATTTTTGTGAATATTTTCTACAACTGGAAACACCCCTACAGAACCATCTGTACTTTTAACAGCTATACATGAAAGCTCACATTCAAAATCTACCATTTTTTCTAAAATATATTCTCTTACTTCTAATTCATTTGCTGCTTTTTCAAAATCTTCTCTGTTTCTTAATACCCATTGTCCTTTTCCATCATAGCCACCCATAGAAGTTTTTAAAATTGATGGATATCCTATGTCTTTAAGAGCTTCTTCAAAAGTTTCTCTATCTGTAACTTTTCTGAATTCTGCTGTTTTTATTCCAAGTTCATTGATACTGCTTTTTTCTCTAAATCTGTGTTGACTGATATAAAGAGGTCTTCTTCCTTGAGGGATATATCCTCCATTTTCCTCTAATATATCTATTGCTTCTGAAGGAACATTTTCAAACTCATATGTTACAACACTGGAATTTTTAGCTATATATAAAAGACTTTCTCTATCATCATATGGTTTTGCAAGATGAAGATCTGTTACAAGTCCTGCACAAGCATTTTTAGAAGGCTCAAGAACCATTGTCTTATACCCTTGCTTTTCAGCACTTTCACAAAGCATCTTTCCAAGCTGTCCTCCTCCAAGAACTGCTATCCAGTTTCCTTTTTCTATAACCATTAAATCTCAACCTCACTTGTTTCAAGTACTGCATCTCTTTGTTCTTCTCTAAATTTTTGAACCTTTGCTGCTACCTCTTCATCCATAAGAGCTATTATTTCACTAGCAAGTATTCCTGCATTTTTAGCTCCAGATTCTCCTATTGCTGTTGTTCCTACTGGAATTCCTCCAGGCATTTGTACTATTGAAAGAAGAGAATCAAGACCATTTAAAGCTCTTGATTTTACAGGAACTCCTATTACTGGAAGAGGAGTTAAACTTGATACCATTCCAGGAAGGTGTGCTGCTCCCCCTGCTCCTGCTATTATTACCTTTATTCCTCTTTCTTTTGCTGATTTTGCATATTCAAACATAAGTTCTGGTGTTCTGTGAGCTGAAACTATTTTCACTTCATAGTCAACTCCAAACTGTTTTAACATTTCAACAGCTTTTTCCATTGTAGGAAGATCTGACCTGCTTCCCATAATAACTCCCACTCTTGCCATTTTTTCCTCCGATTTATACATTAATTTTTTTAATTCCTGAGTAATAAAAAACACGCCACAAAGGTGGACAGACTATATCTATCCACACACCTGTAGCGTGTTCACACTTATTCCTATATTTTTTTCATTATTTTTCTTTATATTATTAATTAACCCAATTAATTTTTTCTCGTTAAACTTGCTGCTAAATGTCTTTTTATTCCTTTTAAAAATAAAATACATTGTCCCTCTGTCTCCTCATACATATAAATTATAAAGAACGAAAAATTAACCCAATTTTTCTGAAGCAACACAGCTACAACGAAACATTAAAAAAAAACACTTATTCTCATTATATCTTTGATGCTTATAGTCTGCTAATTTAAGGTTGGCAGGTAGAAACTTGTCGTCCGTATCACGACTATTATATAAGCGATTATTTATTTGTCTTTATACTTTAGAATATCATATTTGAAAAAATATTTCAACTTTAAAATACGCAAAAATTCATTTTTTTATAAAATTATACTTTACTCATATAAACTTATACTTTATAAAAAAATGGTTTATGATAAATTTTATTTTATTATTTTATCAAGAATTAATATAAAAATAATCCCAATGATAAACACTGGGATTATTATAAACTATTCAACTTTTATTCTTCTGTTGCAGAAACTCCATATTTTTCAATTAACTCTTTAGTTTCTCTTTTTTCTTCGTCTATTTCAAGTCCTTTTACAGAAATTTTTATTCTTTGCTTGTCTTCGTCTATTTCAACAATTTTTCCTCTTACTGAATCTCCAACAGCAAATTTATCTTTTAAGTTTTTGATGAAATCTTTAGAAGCTAATTGAGTAGGGATAAATCCATCAATACCATCTTCAAGTTTAACAGACATTCCAAAATCTAAGATACTCTTAATTTGTTTTTCAACTACATCTCCAACTTTATAGTCTTCCATTGCTTTTTCCCATGGACTTTTTTCAAGAGCTTTTACGCTACCTTTTATTTTTTTCTCATCAAGATCTAATTCAATTACTTCAAATTCAATTTCTTGACCTTTTTCAAATTTTTTGCTTCCAACCCATGCAAAATCAGATTGGTGAATAAATACATCTATTCCCTCTTCGATTTCAACGAAAACTCCATAAGGTTTTATTTCTGCTACTTTACCTGTAAGTTTTGTTCCTACTTTGTAAGCCTCTTCTGCTTTTTCCCATGGATCAACTGAAAGTTGTTTCATTCCAAGTTTTAATTTTCTGTTTTCAGGTTTGAATTCAAGAACTTTAACTTTTACAACATCTCCAACTTTAGCAAATTCATTTACGTTTATTTTCTTTCTGTTCCATGTGAAATCAGAAATATGGATAAGTCCTTCTACTCCGTCCATTACTTCAACTAAAACTCCATATTGAAGAATTTTTGTTACTTTTCCTTCTACTACAGAGTCTACTGCAAGTGTTTCAGCAGCTATATCCCAAGGATTTCTTACAAGAGCTTTTAATGAAAGTTTTACATTTTTCTTTTCAGCTTCAAGTCCTATAACTTTAACTTGAAGTTTATCTCCAATATTGAATCCTTCAATTTTCTCAGCTTTTTTCCAAGAGATTTCAGAAATATGGATAAATCCTCTTAAGTTTCCTATTTCAACAACTATTCCAAATGGAAGAAGTTCAATAATTGTTCCTTCTAAAACATCTCCTTCGTGAAGTCCTGCAAACTCTTCATCAACTTTCATCATAACGATATCTTTTCTTGAAACAGTAACTTTTTTACCTTTTTTATCTTCTTTGATATCTTTTACAAGAACTTTAATCTCTTTTCCTGTTATATCCTCATCTTTTTTAGTTTCAGAAAGTGATTTTGGAAGGAAAACTTGGTGAGCAAATATCTCAACAATATATCCTCCTTTTACTTCTTTTACAACTTTTCCAGAAACTTCTTCTTTCTTTTCAAAAGCTTCTTTTATTTTTTCCCATCCTTGTTCCATTTCTACTTTTCTTCTTGAACCGATAAGAAATTCTCCTTCAGGTGTTTCTCCTACAAGCATAACCTCTATTTCATCACCAATGTTATAGTCAGTTACTTCTTCTGCTCTTACTCTTACAGAAGTGATTTGTCCGGGAACATCTAGGTATACAAAGTTTCTTTCCTTACTTGCTATTGTTCCTGTTACTTTCGCACCTGTACTTCCCTCTTCTGGAAGGTATTCATTAAGCAGTGCTTCAAATTCATTATAATCCATGTTTGTCATCAAAAGTCCCCCTTATTTCATTTTCTATCTCTAAAATTATTTCTTCCGGTGTTGATGCCCCTGCTGTTATTCCTATCTTTTCAACATTGTCAAACCAAGAGCTGTTTAACTCTGTCATATCCTGTATAAGATAGCTTTTCTCATTTACGCTCTTAGAAATTTCATATAGTTTTTTACTGTTGGAACTTTTATTATCACCTACGATAAGTACTATATCCACTTCCTTAGCAAGTTTTTCCACTGCTTTCTGCCTCTCATATGTGGCTCCGCATATTTTACTGAAAATTTCAATATTTTCATATTTTTCATTTATATAATCTTTTATTTGGAAAAATAGTTCTTTATTAAGAGTCGTCTGAGTAAGAAGGCAATAATGTTCATTTTCATCAATATGAAGTTCTTTAAACTCTTCAAAAGAGTTTACAATCTCTACATTTTTTCCGAATGAAACTATACCTTTTACTTCAGGATGATTTTTATCTCCAATAAAGATTATTTTTTTTCCATTGGATTCTGCCTCTATAAGTGCTTTTCTGATTCTTTCCACAAAGACACAAGTGGCATCATAAATTTTTACTCTCTCTTTTTCTAGTATATCATAAATTTCCTTCGTTGTCCCGTGCGCTCTTATTATTACCACATCTTTTTTGCTGAAATTTATTTTTTTCTCTCTTAAATCCTCTTCAGAAAGAGTTCTAAATCCTTTTTTTTCCATATCTGAGGTAACTTTTGTATTATGTACAAGCATTCCCAGTATAAAAAGATTTCCTTCAAAATTTTTTTCATCAATAATTTTATTGCATAGATTTATTGCTCCAGCAACACCAAAGCAAAATCCCATTTTTTCAGCTCTTTTTATTTCCATAAAGTTTAGTCTTCTCCGAATTTATCTTCTTCTATCAGTATTCTTAAAGCTTCAAGCATATCGTCTTCATCAGGTCCATCAGCTTCAAGCTCAAGCTCTCTTCCTTGCTCTGCAGCTAAAAGCATAAGCCCCATTATACTTTTTCCGTTTATCTCTTCCCCTTCATATCTCACTTTTATATCTGAATCATAAGTAGATGCCAGTTGTACAAAAAGAGATGAAGGTCTGGCATGAAGTCCAGCTTTATTTTTAATCTGTACTGTTATTTTCTTCATAATTTCTGCTCTCCCTTTATATTTTTTATATATTTTTTCACTGTTCTTCTTACTTCTTCTGAATCTTTACAATTTAAAACTGCTTTTTTTATTTTTTCCAGCTGTGATATTTTTATTTTTCTCACAAGATTTCTGGCTCTTGGAACAAAAGTAGGGGACATACTAAGATTTTTTATTCCAAAACTTAAAAGTATTATTATCCCAATAGGTTCTCCCGCCATCTCTCCACATACAGCTACCTTCTTTCCTTTTTGTGCTGCTGCCTCTGCTACAGTATTAATAGCTCTCAGCACAGCTGGATTATAATAATCATAAAGATTATTTTCTTTTTGAGAAAATCTGTCAGCTGCTAATATATACTGTGCCAAATCGTTGCTTCCTATTGAAAAGAAATCAACATATTCACACATCATATCAGCCATAAGTATAACAGAAGGAACTTCTACCATAATACCTGTTTCTATATCTTTTTCAAAAGTTATTCCCTCTTTTATAAGCTCTTGTTTTATTTCTTCTGTAAGAGCTTTTACCTCTTGAATCTCATTTATATTAGTGATCATTGGGTGCATTATTTTTATATTTCTTACGCTTCCAGCCTTTAATATTGCTCTCAGCTGAGTTTTTAATATAGTTTTTTTATCTAGGGTAAATCTTATCCCTCTTTCGCCCAAAGATGGATTTTGTTCAGGCTTCATTTTAAAATATGGAAGACTTTTATCAGCTCCTATATCAAGTGTTCTTATTATAAGAGGTTTCTCCTCTCCTAATTTTTTACTTATCTTTTCGTAAAAATCAAGCTGAATCTCTTCATCAGGAAGTTCTTCTCCCTCCATAAAAATAAATTCTGTTCTTAAAAGCCCTATTCCATCAGCATTTACTCTCTTTAAAATATTTTCATCTATTTCCTGACCAGCATTTATTTCAAGATTTATTTTTACCCCATCTTTTGTTACAGACGGCAGAGTTAAAGTTTCTTTTATCTCTTCTTTTTCTTTTTCATATTCTGTCTGTATACTTCTATACTCTTTTAAAGTTTCTACAGAGGGATTTGTAATTACTACAGGTCTTTCGCTGTAGGTATCAAGAATAATATATTCTCCCCATTCCTCTTTCAGAATATTTTTTCCCCCCATAAAAGTAGGAATTTCTAAAGATTTTGCAAGGATTGCAGTATGTGAAGTTTCTCCCACATATCCTATAACAATTCCTTTTACATCTATTTTTTTATTATATATGCTCAAAAGCTCAGAAGGAAGAATATCTTCAGCTATAAGAATTTTTCCTTCAAGGGCATTATATCCATATTCATTATCAGCTAAAGATTCCAAAAGTCTTTCACCAATATCTTGGATATCAAGGGCTCTCTGTCTATAAAGAGGATTTTTCATCTTTTTAAAAGAGTCCACATATTTTTTTACTGTTCTCTTTATTACCTCTTCCACATTGAGCTTATCTTTTTTAATAGATTCTTTGATATCATCTTTAAACATTGGATCCTCAAGCATCATAAAATGTACAGATAAAATTTGAAGATCTTTCTCAGCAACTTTTCCCTGAAGATCATGTTTTAAATGAGCCAATTTATCCTTGGCACTTTTAACAGCATTTTCATATCTTTCAATTTCGCTGTCTATATTTTCATCAGAAAGCGAAAAAGACTCTATTTCAAGGTTTTTTTGTCCTTTTAAATAGGGTTCAGCAATGACTATACCTTCATATATACTTTTCCCGTATATTCTTTCCATTTTTCATCAATCCCTTTTTCACCTTAGGCTCTTTAAATTATATATTATTTAGTCGTTTTTTTCAATTTTTAGTTATAAGAATTTATAAAATTTTATTTTTATCTTTTTTTATTTTATTGTAATTGTAACTCTTTTGTGGTAAAATTTCTCATAAATATTCTTAAAGTCTTATCCATATATTATATATATGCAACATATAAAAATCTTGTCTTAAATTTTTTAATTTTATATACAGGAGGTTTCAAAACAATGAATAATATGCTGGAAATTTTCGGGAAATTTCACTTTTCAGAACTGGAGCTTAAAAGCAGAGTACCAAACTCTATTTTTAAGGAATTTAAAGCTGTCCAAAGAGGAGAAAAAGAACTTTCTATCTCTGTAGCCGAAGTTATAGCAAATGCTGCTAAAAACTGGGCAACTGAAAACGGAGCTACTCACTTTACGCACTGGTTCCAGCCCCTTACTGATCTGACTGCTGAAAAGCATGAATCTTTCATTTCTATCTCTTCTGACGGAAATATCCTTTCTCAGTTCTCAGGTAAAGAACTTATTAAAGGAGAATCTGACACATCATCATTCCCTAACGGTGGACTTCGTTCAACATTTGAAGCAAGAGGATATACTGCATGGGATCTTTCATCACCTATGTTTTTAAGAGGACCTGAAAAAGCTAAATCTCTTTATATTCCTACAGCCTTTATAGGATACAACGGAGAGGCTCTAGATAAAAAAGTTCCCCTTTTAAGATCTATTAACGCAGTTACAGCTCAAGCTCTTAGAGTAAAAAGAGCTTTGGGAGATACTGAAACTTCCAGAGTAGAAGTTACTCTTGGAGTGGAACAAGAATATTTCCTTATTGAAAAAAGATTCTGGGAAAATAGGCAGGATTTAATGCTTTGTGGAAGAACTCTTTTCGGTTCACTTCCTCCAAAAGGTCAAGAGATGAACGACCACTATTATGGAACTCTTAAAGAAAAAGTTGAAAGATTTATGGCTGAACTTGACAGTGAACTTTGGCAGCTTGGAGTTATGGCAAAAACAAAACATAATGAAGTTGCTCCAAACCAATTTGAACTGGCTATAATGTTTGCCAGTGCAAATGTGGCAGTAGATCAAAACCAACTTTCAATGGATGTTATTAAAAAAGTGGCTGACAGACATGGACTTGCAGCTCTTCTTCATGAAAAGCCTTTCTCTAAAGTAAATGGTTCAGGAAAACATTGTAACTGGTCTTTAGCAACAAATCTTGGAGAAAATCTTTTTGATCCTGGAGATATGTCAAAAGATAATTTACAATTTCTTGTGTTTATCACAGCTGTAATTGAAGCTGTAGACAGATATTCTCACATACTTAGAGTATCAACAGCAACTCCCGGAAATGATCACAGACTTGGAGGACACGAAGCCCCTCCTGCAATAATTTCTATATTCTTGGGAGAACAACTTCAAGAACTTCTTGAAAATATTGGAAAAATTAAGACAACAACACATGAAGAAGTTATGATAGGACTTGGTGCATATAACTTCCCTAAAATTCCTAAAGATATTTCTGACAGAAACAGAACTTCTCCTTTTGCTTTCACTGGAAATAAATTTGAATATAGAATGCCTGGTTCAAGTGCTTCTCCTTCAACACCAACATTCATAATAAATACTATTGTCGCAGATGTATTAAGAGAATATGCTGATATACTTGAAGCTGTTGAAGATAAAAGCAAAATGAAAAAAAATATTATTCAGTTGATAAAAGAAAGATATGGACTTCACAAAAAAATTATATTTAATGGAAATGGATATGACAAAGCTTGGGTAGAAGAAGCAGAAGCAAGAGGACTTAGAAATCTTAAAAATACTGTTGAAGCTCTTCCTATTTACATAGAAGAAGATACTATCGCTCTTTTTGAAAGAACAAAAGTATTAAGCAGAAGTGAACTTAATTCTATCTTTGTTGTTTATACAGAAAGATATAATAAACAACTTAACATTGAAACTTCTACAGCAATAAGAATGGCAAGAAATGAAATATATCCTGCAATAATGAGATATATGAATAATATTGCCTCTTCAATTAATAATATAAGAGCAGCTATAGGTACAGAAAATGAAGAGATGATAGAAGGAGATGTAAGACATCTTAATAAAGTATTAAATGCAAAAATTCACCTTAGAACATCTCTTGCAGAACTTGAAAATGATTTTGCAAAAGCTGTAAATATTACAGATCAGTATGAAAGAGCTAAATTCTATCACTCATGTATCGTTCCAAGACTTGAACATCTGAAAGAATGGGCAGATGTACTTGAACTTCTGTGTGAAAAATCTATATGGCCTTTCCCTGTATATGAAGATTTACTATTCAAATTATAAAATTAAAAAATTTTTTACGATTTAAGGGAAGATATTTAAAAATGTTTTAATTTTTTTTACAAAACTATGAAAAAATATTTAAACTTTTATAAAGCTGATATCGTCTGAATGGTATAATATCTTAAAAGAAGATATTTATCTCATAAACTTTCCCTTAATGTTTTATAGAGAAGAGGGGTGTAATCCACCCCTCTTCTCTATTTTATTATAATTTTTTAAATTTCTACTATATCAACTATTCTATATTGATGATATTTGTCTTTTGACATAATATGTGCAAGAGCAACCATTCCCACAACTGTTTCATCATCAATCTCTGTTTCAGCTATAATATTTTCTTCAATTTCTTTTTCTTGTGCAGCTTCTTTTACTTTTGCCATTTCAGCTTCTTTTTTTCTATTTTCCAAGAATTTTTTTCCATTATCAGGGAAAAGAGCATACATCAATACATCTTCCATAGAAGAAGCAAGATCTCCCAATTCGTTTTTTAGCTTTTCCAATTCAGGCTCTAAAAGATCTGCAGGTCTGCAAGTTATAGGTTCTACATCACCTATTATCTCCTTTTGAATCTCTTTATCCATAGAAACAGGACTTTTTCCATATAGTCCCTTAGCATAATCTCTTATCTCTTTTGGAACTGCTTTATATCTTCCTCCCAAAATAATATTAAACACAGCTTGTGTTCCTACCATTTGAGACATAGGAGTTACAAGAGGAGGATATCCCATATCTTTTCTTACTCTTGGTATTTCACTTAATACTTCATCATATTTATCAAGAGCTTTTTGCTGCTCAAGCTGGGAAATAAGATTTGAAAGCATACCTCCAGGAACTTGATAAGAAAGTCCTTTAGGATCTCTTTCCATAACTTTGGGGTTAAAAAATCCCATAGCTCTATATTTTTCTTTTATTGGTTTAAAATAGTCTGCTATTTCATCAAGAAGATGAGTATCAAGTTTTGGATCTCTTGCAGTTCCTTTTAATACATGAGCATATACTTCTGTGGCTGGTTGTCCTATACCACCTGAAAAAGGAGAAATAGTTGTATCAATAACGTCAACCCCTGCATCTATAGCTCTCATGTAAAGCATTTCGGCTATTCCGCTTGTACAGTGGCTGTGAATTGAAAGAGGCAGTTTTGTAACCTCTTTTATTCTTTTAACAAGTTCATATCCAGTTTCAGGAAGAAGTATACCTGACATATCCTTTATGCAAAGAGAATCTACTCCCATTTTTTCCAATTCCAATATTTTTTCTACGAAATAATCTACTGTATGTATTTCACTTGTTGTATAAGCAATACACCCCTGACAATGTCCCTTATATTTTTTTATAGCTTTTATTGCTGTTTCCAAATTTCTAAAATCATTTAAAGCATCAAAAACTCTTATTATATCAATTCCGTTCTCCAGAGATTTTTTTACAAACTCCTCTACCACATCATCAGCATAATGTCTATATCCTAAAAGATTTTGTCCTCTTAAAAGCATTTGAAGTTTTGTATTTTTTACCCTTGCTCTTATCTGTCTAAGTCTTTCCCAAGGATCTTCATTTAAAAATCTTATACAGGCATCAAATGTAGCTCCTCCCCATACTTCCATTGAGTAATATCCTGCTTTATCCATTTTTTCCAAAATAGGAAGAATCTCTTCTGTTCTTAGTCTTGTTGCCATAAGAGATTGATGTCCATCTCTTAAACAAGTTTCTGTTACTCTTAAAGGCATAGTGTCCCCCTCTTTTTTATAATCTTTTTATCTCTGTATTATTTTCACTATTATATTTTAATTTCTCTTTATTATCAAGTATTTTATAGAGTTCATTCTCTCAATCCCTCATTATACTTGTGTATACACAGAAAAAAATATTAAAAAAACTGTTCTCAATTTTATTTGAAAACAGTTTTTTTTACTATTTTTTTAATTTACTTCCTATGAATAAGATTCCGCCATTTATCAGAAAAGCTCCTATTGAGATATAGTTTCCTATATCCCCTCCATAAAGTTTTCCTACAAGTGCTGTTATCCCTCCAGTAATTATTGAAAGAATAACAACCTCTTTTCTGGCTCTGAAACCAAATATTCCTACAAAAGTAGGAATTATAAATGCTCCTGAATAAACAGCCAATGCTAAAAGCAAAGTAGAAAGAATGTATTTCATTTTTACAGCTACAATCACAGCAAAAAGTCCAAATATTACAGTAAGTATTCTTGTAACAAATACAGCTTTCCTATTTTTTAAATCTTTTAAAAATACTTGAGCAAAAAGTGATGAAGCCGTAAGAAGTGTAGTGTCGGCAGATGAAATCACAGCTGACAACAGCCCAAAATATAAAAAGAAACTTAAAATTTTTGGAAGTTTTGTATCTGCTATCACAAGAAGAACTGATTCATTTGTAATGCTAGTGAAATTTTCAGCTCCATATATTCCAAGTTTTGCCAACATAAAAGCAATAGGAATAAGCACACACACAGCAGTTATAATAGATTTTTTCATTGTGTCCTCATCTTTTGCACAAAACATTCTTGAATATATATCTGGTCCGACAAGATAAGCTGTTGAATAAGTAAGAATCATTACAAACAAATCAATATAATTAAATTTATAGTTTATAAAAGGCATTACTTCCTTTGTAACTGGTTCTGGTACAATATATAAAAATGTAAGAATAACTCCTGCTAAAATAAACATAAGCTGAATAACATCAGTTTTTATAATTGAAAGCTGCCCACCTAAAATTGTATAAAGAATAAAAACTGTTCCAGAAAGCCATACTCCTTGTACATAATTTAAAGATGAAAGAATTGTTATTATTTTTGCAGCTCCCATTATTTGTGAAGCTACAACACCAAGCCAAGCTATAGGAATTATAAACGAAGATATTCTCTGTACCTCTTCCCCATAAAAACTTCCAAGCATACTCGGAAGATTATATCCCTGAAAATTTTTAATATATTTTATAAGAGGATAAAGAAGCCCAAGCCCCAATGCAGCACAAAGCATAAGCCATGCTCCTGCCCATCCGCTTATATAAGCAAAATCAACACTCCCAATAATTGCAGAACTTCCTAATATAGAAGCAAGTAAACTTCCCGATACCTGCATAACTCCTGCATTTTTTCCTGCAACAAAAAAGTCTTTATCATTTTTTACTTTTTTAAAAGATAAAACTCCAACAATAATAACTATTAAAAAATATCCTGCCAGTAACAACTCTTTCAATTTTCTGCTCCTTTTAATTCACCGTTATAAATTATCTCTTTTCTGCCGTTTTCTTTTATAATAATCAGTCCGCCTCTGTCATTTATCCCTCTCACTGTACCGATTATTTTTTTATCTATCACTTTTACTTCCACTTTTTTATTTAAAAGCTTTGTCCTTTCCATATATTCATAGAGAATTTTTTTCCTCTGAGAAATATATTTTTTATTTTGAACTATTTTTTCAATTTCATTCAAAATAGAGATAATCAAATTTTTTCTGTTTATTTCTTGCCCTGAAAATATTCTTAAAGATGTTACCTTATCCCTAAGCTCTTTTGGAAATTCTGTATTATTAACATTTATACCAATACCAACTATTAAATATTCGGCTTTTCCTGTTTCCACTTCAATACTGTATTCAGTCAAAATTCCACAAACTTTTTTCTCACCAACTCTTATATCATTCCAAGTAAGCTCTGGAATAATTCCTGTTTCCTCCTCTATTGCCCTACATACAGCATTTGAAATTCCTAAAGAAAGAAGTTTTATCGAATCAGGAAATATATTTTCCTTTAAAATAAAAGTCATATATATTCCACTTTCTTTAGGTGAATAGAAAACTTTGTCCATTCTCCCTCTTCCTTTTAGCTGTTCATCTGCAATAACAATATCTCCGTGAAAAAGTTTTTCAATATCTTTTTTAGCATAATTATTTGTAGAATCTATTGTTTCAAAGCAATAAACATTATTCCACAACTTATTATCTGCAAGTTTTTTTTCAATTTCATATTTAGAAATATTATCTGCTGCATCTTCTAAAAATCTATATCCTTTATTGTTTATCCCCTCTATCTTATACCCTTTTTCCTTAAGAGAATGTATTCCCTTCCACACAGCTGTACGGCTGATATTCAGCTGCTCACTCAAGATTTCTCCTGAAATATATTCTCCCTCTCTGTTTCTTAAAATTTCCAAAATTTTATACTTTGTCATAATCCTGCTCCACAAATATTTTTTCCATCTTATCATTGTGTTATTTTATATATCAACCATTATTTTTCAGCAGGTTAACAATTCATCAATCAGCCGTTCTGTTTTTATGTTTCTGAAAATAATGTGGAGAGTCCCCTCTTTTGTTATAAACAACTTTCTCTCCTATTTTTGCAAGACTCTCCTCAAGAGATCTTTTTCCTTTTTCTGCATCATCGTTTATTCCAGGCTTTCCATTATATAATTGATATTTTACTCTTTCAGAAGTTTTAGTAGCACTGGGCATTATAATATTTGCCCCTGCAAGAACACCTTTTTCCCGTCCCATAGGGTCAAGCCCCTGAAGAGCAGTTGTAGCAGCAATGTTAATATCCTTCATATATATTCTGCATATGGCAATCATCTTAAGCCCTAATTCCACTCTTTTTTCTTTAGGAAGAATTTTATCTTTAAATTCTTGTCCCATTGGAGTATCATCATGAGGGATATATGGTCCCATTCCTATCATATCAATATCATTTTCTTTAAAAAATATGATATCATTTACTAAATCTTCCTCTGTTTGTCCTGGAAGACCTATCATTACCCCTGTTCCCACTTGATAATCTGCCTCTCTTAAATCTTTTAATCCCTGCAGCCTTTTTTCAAAACTATGTAGTTTATCTTTAGGGTGAATTGTTTCAAAAATATTTCTGTTTGTTTCTTCTATTCTCAAAAGATATCTTGTAGCTCCTGCCTCTCTCCATCTTTTATATGTTTCAAGAGATTGTTCTCCTAGAGAAAGAGTTATTCCAAGACCATTGTTTGTCATTTTTTGAATATCTCCTACAACTTCCTCTACAAAGCTTATAAAAGCTTCATCTGTTCTTTCTCCAGATTGAAGAGCCATAGACCCATATCCATTCTCGTATATCCATTTTGCACTGCTTAAAATATCCTCTTTTGTCATAGAAAATCTTTCTACTTTTGTATTTTCCCTTCTTATTCCACAATATCTGCAATTTTTTATACAGATATTGCTGAACTCTACAAGCCCTCTGTAATATACATTGTTTCCTATATATTTCATTTTTACTTTATATGCTGTATCAAAAAGAAGCTGTAAATCCTCTTTATTATCTATTTTCATAAGAGCCAAAAGATCTTCTTTTGAAAACTCATCTTTTTTTAAAATTTCTGCTATTTTCATATCTCCTCCAAATAATAACATCAGATAAAATTATTATACTATAATCACAAAAAAATTTCTTACTATTTTAATAAATAAACCCTTTACATTTTTATTTTCTTGTGGTATATTAAAAATATAGGGTATAGGGGTATACTCTATAGAGTGATTTTTAATAAAAGGAGAAAAGTTATGAAAAAAGTATATTCTATTGAAGGACTAAAATGTGGTCATTGTGCTTCAAAAATTCAAGATCAAATTGGAAAATTAAAGGGAGTTGAAAGCTGTAATCTTAATTTTTATACAAAAAAATTAACTCTCGAAATGGACAGCTCTCTTAATACTCCTGAATTTTTATCTTCTATAAACAAAATAGCAGATAAAACAGAAAGAGGAGCTGTTATCTCTGAAATGGGCAGCTCTTCATCTTGCGGTTGTCATAATCATTCACACAAAGAACATCATCATACACACAAACATGGAGAAAAATGTGGATGTGGAGGACATACTCACGAACATGAGCATGGAGAAGAATGTTCTTGCGGACATCACCACGAAGAAGAACATGAATGTGGGTGCGGACACCACCATGGAGATGAAGAAAATGGCGAAGATTGTGAGGACGACCATTGTTGTACAGAAGCACATCATCACGAGCATGAGCATGAACATATAGAAAAACACCATCATGATCATTCACACAGCCACGATCTGAAATTTACAGAACATTCTCACGAAAATGAAAAGCATGGAAAATTTGATTATGAAAAATTTTCTTTATTCGGAGGAATTGCTCTGTTTATAATCTCATTCCTTATTCCTGCTGAGCCAATAAAAACTGTTGTACTTATTGCTGCTTATCTGATTGCAGGAGGGGATATACTTTATAAATCTCTTTTAAATATAAAAAACAGAAACTTTCTTGATGAAAACTTTTTAATGTCGATAGCAACTGTGGGAGCTTTATTCTTAAAAGAATACAGAGAAGCTGTAGGAGTTATGATTTTCTATAAAATTGGAGAATATTTCCAAGACAGAGCTGTAAATAATTCAAGAAAATCTATCCAAAGTCTTTTAGAAATAAAAGCTAATTACGCAAATATAAAACTTCCAAACGGAGAAATTAAACAAGTTGACCCTGAAACTCTTAATGTAGAAGATATTATAGTAATAAAACCTGGAGAAAAAGTGCCTGTAGATGGAATAATCTTAAAAGGAGAATCATCTTTAGATACTGCTGCTCTTACAGGAGAATCTCTTCCAGTTTCTGTTGAACCAGGAAAAAATATTTTAAGTGGAAGTCTTAATATTGATGGTGTTCTTGAAGTAAGAGTAACAAAAGAGTATAAAGATTCAGCTGTAAGTAAAATTATAGAGATGGTAGAAAATGCCAGTGATAAAAAAGCTGAATCTGAAAAATTCATCACTAAATTTGCAAGATATTACACTCCTGTTGTAGTTATTGCTGCACTTATAGTTGGGATAGGTTTCCCTGTTGTTCTGGGAAATTTTAAACTTTGGTTTGGAAGAGCTCTTATCTTCCTTGTTATCTCTTGTCCATGTGCTTTAGTGTTATCTGTTCCTCTTACATTCTTCAGTAGTATTGGGCTTTCATCAAAAAGAGGAATACTTATAAAAGGTGGAAACTATCTTGAAAAACTAAAAGAGGTTGATGCTGTCGTATTTGATAAAACAGGAACTCTTACAAAAGGACAATTTACTATTGAAAATATAAATAATGAAGAGGGATTTACAAAAGATGAACTTCTTGAGCTTGGAAAAGCTGGAGAATTTTATTCAAACCACCCTATTGGAAAAGCAATATTAAATTATGGAGATATAAAAATCTCTGAAAATGATATAAAAGATTATAAAGAGATTTCAGGTAAAGGAATTTCAGCAGAATATAAAGGAGTACATATTCTTGCAGGAAATAAAAAACTTATGACAGAAAATAATATCTCTGGAAAATTTGAAGATACAGAAAGTTCTACCCTTGTATATGTTGCAGCAGATGGAAAATTTGCAGGTTCTATTCATTTAGCTGATGAGATTAAAAATGATTCAATTATGACTATTAAACAGCTAGGAAAAATGGGACTAAAAACATATATGCTTACTGGTGATAATAAAAATATTGGTGAAGCTGTGGGAGAAAAAATTGGATTCAAAAAAGAAAATATTTTTGCCCAACTTCTTCCTCAAGATAAAGTAGCTGTTATGGACGATATTAAGAAAAAAAGTAAAGGTGTAATTTTTGTTGGAGATGGAATAAATGATGCTCCTGTACTTTCTATGGCTGATGTAGGAATTGCAATGGGAGGAGCTGGAAGTGATATTGCTGTTGAATCTGCTGATATTGTCTTTATTCATGATGAGCCTTCAAAAGTTGTGGAAGTTTTAAAAATAGCTGCTGAAAATAAAAAAGTGGTTATGCAAAATATCTATTTCTCTCTTGGGGTGAAACTTCTGGTTATGATTTTAGGGGTTTTAGGAGTGGCAAATATGTGGATGGCAATATTTGCAGATGTAGGAGTATCTGCAATAGCTGTTCTTAATGCTTCTAAAATATTAAAATTTAAAAAATTATAATATAAAAGCAGGACAGTATGTCCTGCTTTATTTTTTATAAACCTTTAGCTATATCATCAAGTTTTACAGCTGTTCTTAAAACTTCTTCCAAGTCATCCAAGAAAAGCATATTTGGCCCGTCGCAAGGAGCTGTATCTGGATTTGGGTGAACTTCTGCAAATATCGCATCAACACCTATTGAAAGAGCTGCTTTCATAAGAGGGAAAACATATTTTCTATCTCCTCCAGAACAATTTGAAAGTCCTCCTGGAATTTGTACAGAGTGAGTAGCATCAAAAACAACAGGTGCTCCGAACTCTCTCATCTCTAAAAGTCCTCTCATATCAACTATAAAGTTATTGTATCCAAAAGTATTTCCTCTTTCACAAAGAAGAACATTTTCATTTCCTATTTCCTGCATTTTTGTAACAACATTTTTCATATCCCAAGGAGCAATAAACTGCCCTTTTTTTACATTAACTGGAAGTCCTGTTTTTCCTGCTGCTACAATAAGATCTGTCTGTCTGCAAAGGAAAGCAGGAATTTGAAGCATATCTACAACTTCTGCTACCTTTTCACACTGCCATGGCTCATGTACATCTGTTATAACAGGAACTTCAACTTCATCTTTTACTTTTTTTAATATTCTTAATCCCTCTTCCATTCCAACACCCCTGAAAGAATAGATAGAAGATCTGTTAGCCTTATCAAAAGATGATTTAAAGATATAGTTTATTCCAAGTTTATCACAGATTTCTTTTATTTTTTTAGCAACCATAAGGGACATCTCTTCGCTTTCAATAGCACAAGGTCCTGCTATAAGAGCAAATCTTTTATTTCCTCCAATAGTAAAATTTCCTACCTTTACTTCTTTTGTTAGTTTTAAGCTGTCAATCATTACTTCTCTCCTCTTAAAATTAGATTTGCCAGAGCATTTTGAACTGCTTCTCTGTCATCAAAATGAATCTTTTCTCTTCCTATAATTTGATAATTTTCATGACCTTTTCCGGCTACTACTATTATATCATCTTTTTGAGCATTTTGCACAGCAATCTCAATAGCCTTTGCTCTGTCAATCTCTATAATATGATTGTCTTTTTGAAGTCCTGCTGCAATCTCTTTTATAATCTCTTCAGGATTTTCTGTTCTTGGATTGTCAGAAGTAACAACAGCTAAATCACTTAAAGTTTCGGCTATTCTTCCCATAACAGGTCTTTTTTCTCTATCCCTGTCCCCTCCACAGCCAAATACTGTGATAACTCTTTTTGTTTTAATCTCATTTACGCTTTTTAAAATATTTTCAAGAGCATCTCCAGTATGGGCATAGTCAACTATAACAGTGAAGTCAGCATCAATTTTTACAGGTTCAAATCTTCCTGGAGCTCCATGAATATTTTTAATTTTTTTTAAAATCTCTTCGTCAGACATTCCCAAACATTTTACAGCTCCTATTGCTCCAAGCAGATTATAAAGATTAAATTTTCCAAGAAGGTTAAGCTCTGTTTCATATCTATTGTTAAAGATTTTTAGTTCTATCTTTTGACCATGTCTTGAAATTTTTTCAATTTTTCCTGTAATATCTCCTTTTTCCATTCCATAAGAAAGACCATTTGTATAAGACATATATCTTTCTCCATATTTATCATCAATATTTATTACAGAATTTCTTGTATCTTTTAGTAAATCAAACATTTTTTTCTTTGCATTGAAATAATTTTCCATATTTTTGTGGAAGTCCATATGATCTTCTGTAAGATTTGTAAATATACCTACATCAAGTTTAAGCATATTTACTCTTCCTAATTCAAGCCCATGAGAACTTATTTCCATTACAAGATATTTCAGACCTTTATCCACAGCCTTTTTACACATTTTTACAATATCAACAGACATTGGAGTTGTGTTTGGAGCAGGAATAATCTCATCACCTATTTTGTACTCAACAGTTCCCAATCTTGCTGTTTTATCCTCTCCCAAAAGAGATTCTAAAATATATGTGGTAGTTGTTTTACCATTTGTTCCTGTAACACCTATAATATGCAGACTGTTTTGAGGATATCCATAAAAGTTTGAAGCAATTTTTCCCATATCTTCAGAAAGATTTTTTACATAATAAAAATTAACTCCCTCTATAACGGGAATATCTTTTTTAGATACTAAAATTGTTTTCGCCCCTTTTTCCACTGCCTTTTCTATAAAATCATGACCATCTACCACATGACCTTCAAGAGCAACAAAAATATCTCCATCTTTTATTTTTCTTGAATCATATTCTATTCCCTCAGCAGAAATATCCTCTGATATTTCCTGAATTACTTCATAATCTATTCCGTTTAAAATTCTTTTTATTTCCATAATGTTCTCTCCTTTTGTATTTTTTCAATATTACATTATATTATATAATATTAAAAGAGGTTAAGCCATTCTTCAAAATATTATTTTTTATGTTCGTATTTATGTCTTTGACCCTTTGAACATCAAAATAGTTTATTATCTTTTTGTTCATCTTTTTAGAATAGAATCAGTTTCTTGCTGTATAAGTGTTTCTTACTCTGAAAAAAAGTTTTTCAGCTGCAAAGGTTACAACTCCATTAAAAATAAATGCTGGAATAATTTCATATAGATATTCGCTGTATCCAAGTTCTTTCCACAAAACTATAGTTATAGTTCCTGTAATCATTCCTGCAAAAACACTTTTCCAATTAATATTTTTAAAATATAAAGTTATAAGAACAGCAGGACCAAAAGCTCCTCCAAATCCTGCCCAAGCATAAGCTACCATTGAAAGAACTTTTGCACTTGGATTCATTGCTAAAGTATATGCTACAGCAGCAATTATTATTATACAAATTCTTCCAGTCCATATTTTTTCCTTTTCACTAGCATCTTTTTTAATATATCTGTAAAAATCCTCTGTAAGAGTTGATGATGAAACAAGAAGCTGTGAATCTATTGTTGACATTATAGCTGAAAGAATTGCAGCAAGAAGAACTCCTCCAATCCAAGGATTAAAAAGTTTTCCTATCATATAGATAAATATTTTTTCAGCATCTCCGCCTAATTCATTTACAGATGTGAAAACAGCTATTCCTGTAATTCCAACAGCAATTGCTCCTACAAGAGATATAATTACCCATATCATAGCTATCTGTCTTGCTTTTGTTAATTCCTTAACAGATTTTACACTCATAAATCTTACTAAAATATGAGGTTGTCCAAAATATCCAAGTCCCCATGCAATTGAAGATATCATAGCTAAAATCTCTGTACGACCTCCTCCGTTAAATATTTTAAGAGAGATATCTTTTGCTTTCATAACTGCTTCTATTCCATCTATTCCTCCCCCATTAAAATATGCTATAACAGGTACAACAATTATGGCAAAAAACATTAATCCACCTTGGAAAAAATCAGTCCAACAACAAGCAAGATATCCTCCCATAAATGTATAGAATATAATTGTAAAACCTCCAATAATTACAGCCACTTTATAATCTATACCTAAAATACTTTCAAAAAGTTTTCCTGCTGCAACAAGTCCTGAAGCTGAATAAATTGTAAAGAAGAAAAGTATTACAACAGCTGAAAATATTCTGATATATCCTTTTTCATCTCCAAGTTTTTTACTTAAAAAATTTGGAAGTGTCATTGTATCTGTTTCCTCTGTTTGTATTCTTAATTTTGCTGCAACAAATTTCCAGTTCAGATAAGTTCCAAGTGCAAGTCCTATGATAACCCAAATCTGACTCATTCCTGAAAGATAAACTGCTCCAGGAAGTCCCATAAGAAGCCAACCACTCATATCACTTGCCTGTGCCGAAAGAGCTGTTACCCATGATCCAAGTCCTCTTCCTCCGATTATATAATCTTCAGAACTTTGAGTTTTCTTGTAAAAATAAACTCCTACACCCATTAAAAAAATCAAATATATTCCAAAAGTAATTAAAGTTTCAAATTTTGCCATTTTATTTTCCTCCTAAAAATTATTCTTCTAAAATTTTTTCTTTCTCTCTTCTCATCCAATTAAATTTTCCTGTTACCCTTTCGGGAAATTTTCTAACTATTTTTTTCATATTCTATATCCTCCATAAAATTTTTATTAAAACAAAAAGACCATTCAAAACACAGCCTCGTGCGTCTGAATGGTCTTAATCATTTAAGAAATAAAATGCTTTTTGCTTTTCTTTCAGGTTAAGTTCCATAGACGCAAATTCAATCCGTCGTAATCACAAAATGAATTTGCATCTATGAAGAACTCACAAACACAAATTCCTTCTACGGAACCATGGGGTTATTAACAACTGAAAGTAAAACTCTTATTATCATTTTATCTCCTTTTAATTTTTAATCAATTTTTTATAAGTCTGATTATACATACTTTTTCTGCTCTTGTCAAATTTTTATAAATTTTCTTCCAAAAGCTCAGTAACCTCGTTTATACTTGATGACTCTATAAGCTTAGTTATAAGCTCTTCATTATCTATTATTTCCATAAGTTTTAAAAGTATACTCATATGACTTCTGTTATCTACAGCTCCTAAAACAAAAATCAAATATACTTTATTGTCCAGTGCTTCGTCAAAAACTACTCCCTCATTTATTTTAAGAAGTGAAAGACAATTTCTGTTCACTCCATCTTCAGGGCGTGAATGTGCCAAGGCAATAACATCATTTATTACAATATATGCTCCAAATTTTTTTACATTATTCACCATTGATCTTACATAATTTTCCGTTATAGAATTATCAAGAAGCAAAGGTTTTGCTGCAAGTTTTACAGCATTTTCCCAATTTTCAATTTTATCAATAACAACAACTTTCTCTCTTATATTTTTTTCTAACATAAAGTATCAACTCCCTGCACTTTGTACATTATAATTATACCATATATTTAGAAAGAATAAAATATTCTGCTCACTTTTTCTTTTTAATCAATAAGAGCTGCTGCCCCTTTTATTCCAGCATCATTTCCAAGAGTACCAAGAACAATATTAAAATTGTTAAGAGTTACTGCCAGAGCATACTTAGGAAGTTTTTCTTTTACTCTATCAAGAAGAATATCTCCTGCCTGAGCAACTCCTCCACCTAAAATTACTCTTTCTGGATTTATAATATTTAAAATATTTCCTATTCCCATAGCAAGATATTCAGCCTCATAATCAACTATCTCAAGCGAGAAAGAATCTCCCTCTTTTGCTGCGTCAAAAACATCTTTTGCCTCAAGTTTGCTGATATCATCTTTTACTTTTTCATATAAAAGATTTGTTTTATTAACCATTAATCTTGAAACAGCTTCCCTCTCTATTCCTGTTGCAGAAGCATAAGCTTCAAAACAACCTCTTTGTCCACATCCGCAAAGTTTTCCATCTTTAACGAGCTTCATATGCCCAATTTCTCCACCTGCACCTGTAAATCCAGAGATAAGGTTTCCTTCAACATAGATTCCTCCCCCTATTCCTGTTCCAAGAGCTATAGTTACACTTGATTTTGCCCCTTTTCCTGCTCCAAATTTTGCTTCTCCAAGTGCAATAACATTTACGTCGTTATCAAGTCTTGCTGTTTTTCCACTTATAATTTCAAACATTTGAGAGATATTAAGATTTCTTTCCCAAGGAAAGTTTGCAAAAAATCCAACCACTCTTTTATCTGTAACAGGACCTGGAATTCCCATTCCTACACCTTTTAAATCTTCCACATCTATATTTACAGAGGACATCAATTCTTTAATTTTTTCCCAAATTCTTGTTAATGTTTTTTCTGCTCCATCCATTGAAAGAGTTTTTATGCTTTCTTTTACAAGAATCTCTCCATTTTCATCTAAGATTCCAATTTTTGTATTTGTTCCTCCTATGTCAACTCCAGCTACATATTTCATAATCTGCCCTCCTATTTTCACTTCTTTTAAGAATATTATAATTAATATTTTATCTTTTGGCAACTGACTTTAAGAATAAATTACTGCTATATTTAAAATTTTATTGATAAATCAAAAATATAATGTTATATTAAAGATGCAGATTTTATTTTTTAAATATTTTGCAGTTGATAATATAAATTTTCAGGGGTGATACACAAAAACACAGTCCCCTGTTTACATAATTTTAGGAGGATTTTTATGAAAAGAAGTTTATCTGGTATTCAGCCAAGTGGAACTCTTCACCTTGGTAACTATTTTGGAGCAATGAAACAATTTATTGAAAATCAGGATAAAGTGGAAGGATTTTACTTTGTGGCAGATTACCACTCTCTTACTTCTCTTACTGACCCTGAACTTTTAAGAGAAAGTACAAAAAATATTATTCTTGATTATCTTGCACTTGGACTTGATCCTGCAAAATCAACTCTTTTCCTTCAGTCTGATGTCCCAGAGCACGTTGAGCTTTCTTGGCTTCTTGCAAACGTAACTCCAGTAGGACTTATGGAGAGAGGACACTCTTACAAAGATAAGATAGCAAAAGGGTTTTTCCCAAATACAGGACTTTTAACTTATCCTATCCTTATGGCTGCAGATATTTTAATCTACGACTCTGATGTTGTTCCTGTAGGAAAAGATCAAAAACAACATCTTGAATTTGCAAGAGACATTGCTATGAAATTTAACCAACAATATAATGTTGATTTCTTCAAACTTCCTGAACCTATGATTATTGAAAGTCTTGCAGTTGTTCCAGGAACAGATGGTCAGAAGATGAGTAAATCTTATGGAAATGTAATCAATATGTTTGCTCCAAAAAATGTTCTTAAAAAACAAGTTATGAGTATTGTTACTGACTCTACACCTCTTGAAGAGCCAAAAAATCCTGATAACAATATAACAACTCTTTATAAACTTTTTGCAACACCTGAGCAAGTAGAAGAGATGAGAAATAAATTCATGGCAGGAAACTATGGATATGGACACGCTAAAAAAGAACTTCTTGAAGCTATTCTTGAATATTTCGGAGAAGCTCGTGCAAGAAGAGAAGAACTTGCTAAAAATCCTGAGCTTGTTGAACAAATTCTTGCAGAGGGAGCAAAGAAAGCTCGTGCAATAGCAAGTAAAAAAATAGCAGAAGCTAAAAAAATTGTAGGATTAATGGGAAATATCTACAGATAAATTTTTTTAATTGACAATTACAAAAAAATTTTATACCATATTCAGTGTATAAAACAAAAATTAAATATGCAGCATGGCGCCCACAAGAGACTCATTAGGCAGGTAACACTAAACTGCTCATCTTGCAAGGGCAGAGTGTGTGCAAGAATTATTAATACAGCAGCCCAAAAGGCTGCTTTTTTATTTTTATAAAATTTATTAGGAGGAAATGAAATGACTAATCTAGACCATGTAAAATACATCAAAAGATGTATTGAAATTGCTGATGAATCTGTAGCATCAGGAAATCACCCTTTTGGAGCTTTAATAGTTGATAAAGAGGGAAATATTATTGTTGAATCAGGGAATATTGAAGTTACTGAAAAAGAATGTACAGGACATGCTGAAACAACTGCAATGAGAAAAGCTGTAAAGCTTTATTCAAGAGAATTTTTATGGAACTGTACTCTTTATTCAACAGCTGAACCTTGC
Organism: Fusobacterium sp.; assembly: GCA_019416865.1. Classification (GTDB taxonomy): domain Bacteria; phylum Fusobacteriota; class Fusobacteriia; order Fusobacteriales; family Fusobacteriaceae; genus Fusobacterium_B. Next base: position 6,609 of record DXWL01000002.1, on the reverse strand, counting down.
TGTATGTGTACAGGAGCTATTTACTGGGGAAATGTAGGAAGAATAGTTTATGGAATAAGTGAAAAAGAACTTCTTGCTCTGACAGGAGCTGATGAAGATAATCCTACATTTGATATGCCTTGCAGGGAAATTCTTGCTAAAGGACAAAAACCTATTGAAGTAATTGGACCTATTGCTGACGAAGAACTTGCAAAAGAGATTGCTAGAGCTCATATTGGATATTGGAATAAATAATTTAAAATTTTATAAAATTTAGGATATTGGGATTTATTTAAGGTATTTATTATTAGGATATTATTTAAGGATTTTATAGGGGGAAAAATTTTAAAATGTCGCAGAAACAAAATGGATTTGTAAAATTTCTTGATGAAAAATTTCTTATTTCTGAAAGAGGAGGAAGTATTAGAAGTGAGTTTTTTGGGGGACTTACTACATTTTTAACAATTTCTTATATTATTTTTGTAAACCCTGCTGTACTTTCTCTTACTGGAATGGATAAAGGTGCTCTTGTTACTGTAACTTGTATTGCTACAGCTATCGGTTCTTTTCTTGGAGGAATTTTAGGAAATGTGCCTATTTCTCTTGCACCAGGTGTAGGACTTAATGCTTTCTTTACATTTACTCTTGTTATGGGAAATGGAATATCTTGGCAAGATGCTTTAGGAGTTGTTTTCTTTTCAGGTGTTTTCTATTTGATACTTGCTATATGTGGAGTGAGAGAAAAAATTATAAACTCTATTCCTCAGCAGCTTTCAACAGCAGCAACAGTTGGAATAGGACTTTTCCTATCTCTTATTGGGCTTAAAAGCATGGGGATAATTGAAGCTAATCCTGAAACTCTTGTTAGAATTGCTCCAATTACACTTCCTGTTGCTCTTTCTTTAGCAGGACTATTTTTAATGTATATTCTTGATATGAAAAATATAAAAGGTGGAGTATTAATAAGTATCATAGTTATTTCAATTGTAGGAATGTGTTTAGGAGAAGTTCCTATGCCTGATAAACTGCTTTCTTCTCCTCCAAGCATGACTCCTCTTCTTTTTAAACTTAATGTTTTTGGAGTTATGAAAGTAAGTCTTTTGGGAGCTATTTTCTCATTTATGTTTATTGACCTTTTTGATTCTTTGAGTGTTCTTATGTTTACATACAAAGAGGTAAAATTCAGAAATGAAGAGGAAAGAAAAAAAGGTCTTGGAAGAATGCTTCTTGCTGACTGTTCTTCAACAATTATCGGAGCTTTACTTGGAACAAGTACAGTTACAACTTATGGAGAGTCAATAGCCGGTATAAAAGTTGGAGCAAAAACAGGTCTTGCTTCAATATTTACAGGACTATTCTTTTTATTAGCTCTTTTTATTGCACCGATAGTTGAAGCTATTCCTGTATTTGCTGTTGCTCCTGCACTTGTTATAGTTGGAATATTCATGTTCAGAAATGTTTCTCAGCTTGATCTTTCAAATATGAAGGAATCTATTCCTGCTTTTATGACTATAATATTTATGCCTATGACTCACAGTATTGCAATAGGACTTAGTATCGGATTTATTTCTTATATTATTATAAATGTTGCTTGTATGGATTTTAAAAAGATTTCCCTTACAATGTGGGTAATAGGTACTCTTTCTGTGATAAATTTATTAATTTAATATTGAACTTAAAAAGGGAGCTGCAAAATGTAACTCCCTCTCTTTATGTATAATATTTTTACTTTTAGTCTATTTTAATTTTTTTCTTTTTCTCTTCAAAGATAAAGTTTGCAACCAACACATAACACACACCTAAAAATCCTCCTAAAATAAGTCCTGCAAGTGTCATGATTATTGTTTTTGAAGAAGATTTTGTAGTTACTGCCTCTGTTACTTTTATTATTTCTGAATATTTTCTGTTATAATTTTTTACAGTTAAACTATTAATTTTTTCTGCCTCTTCATTAAACATATCTGCTATAAATTTAAGCTCTGTGTTTACTTCTTCAGTTTTTACTACATCTTCATTTACTTGTTGATTCATTTTTTTACTTATATATTTTATATCTACATCGATATTTGAAAGTTTTATTTTTTCATCAGCTAGTTGTTTTAAAAACTCTGTATAGTAATTTTCATCATTAGTTTTTATTTTTTCTGAACTTCCATTGCTCATAACTACTATATCTTTGCTTTCAGGTTTGTAATTTTTTACCATAGATTCAAGTTGAGCAATTTTTCCTAAAACTTTTTCTCTTTGTAGTTTTAATTGTTCAAGCTGCTGTCTATAATCAAGTAAAAGTTCTTTCTGATTTTTTGTTACTCCATAATCATTTACCATATTTGTTATTTTTACAAGATTAATCTCTTTTAAGATTTTTAATTCTTTTAAAATTGTTTGTATCTCTACTTTGTCTTCTAAAGAGATAATATTCTGGTCAATATCCTGTAAGATTGCAATAGCATTACTCAAAGAATTATTAAGAATAAAAATGATATCTTTATAGTCATATTTAAGACTTTTTTGATAATCTAACATAGGAAGACGCTGTGTCAAAGCATAATTTCTTTTAAAATAATCTTTTTGTACTTCAATAAAATTCTTTAAAATTTCTTCATCTTTTTCGCTTGAGTCAGCCATTTTTAAAGAATAAGTAAATTTATTCGGAAAATATACCTCTCCTTTTTTCAACTCTTCAGGAAGTACAGGAGTTATTTTTATCCCATTTAAAACTCTATCTTCTGTAAGCCCCATTTCTAAAAGTTCAGGCATTTTATGAAAAATATCTTTAATCATAAAAATATTTTTAAATTGACTATAAGTAAGTGATAAAGTATTTCCACTTGGGCTTTTTCCCTCCTCTATCCCAGGATAAGTATATTCAACCACAACAGTTGATTTCTTATTCTTTGCACCATTTATTTTTCCAATACCAAATCCTATAATCATACAGATAAGAGCTGCTGCCATTATTTTAATTTTATTTCTCCATAAAACTAAAAATAACTCCTTTAAATCAATCTCATCTTCGTATACATCTCTGCATTCAGGAATATACTCTTTTTTTTCTAAATTCATCTCTACTCTCCTTTTTCTATGATACTTTTATAAAAAATTTTTTTATGCTATAATTATGTAGTAATTTAATAAAATAAAATTTTAGAAATTTAAAAAGTGTATAGTTAATTATGATTATTTATACATTTTTTAACTCCTATAATGATATCATATCTGCAATAATTTTTGAATAAAATTCCTAAAAAATTAAGTAAAAAATTTTCAGAACTTTCCTAAAATTATATGTATAAATAATCATAACTATTTATACAAATTTAATTATAAGGGAGAAAAATTAATGGAAAGATATGATTTAGAAAACAGATATGAAGATGATGAAATTGATTTAACAGAGCTTTTAAAAACAATCATCAAAGAGAAAAAAATAATTTTTATAATAACTTTGATTTTTACAATCTTAGCTTCAGGATTTGCTTTTTATAAAATTAGTCAACCTATAAACTATGGAGTTAATATTGTTTTTTCAGAAGACACTGCTAACAAAATAACTCAATACAACGGAATTTATAAAAATGGAGCCTTGACTTTTAATAATATCGTACAACAATCATTTGATTCTCTTTTGGATAAAACATCTGAAAAAGATGTTATTGTAATTTCATCTGAAAACACAAAAGAGATAGCTCAACTGATGAAAACAGACTACAACTTTATAAAAGTCATTGACCAAAAAAATAAAAGTTATAAACTGTTTACAAAAATAAAACAAAATGATATTGAAAAAATTTCTGAAAGAATCACTGAAATAGTAGATTCTGATAACGAAACTATAAATAGAGAGTTTGATAAAAATTTTGCTCAAGAAATATCAATATCTGAAAATACCCTTGCTGGTTTAACTAAAGATACTGAGAGCTTAAATAAAAAAATAATGACTGTTATTGATAAAAACTTTGCTGATATTTCAAAAGAAAATATGAAAGATAATCTTTCAATTATTGCTCCTATTTTATATGTTGAATATAAAGAAAAAATAAATTCTTTAAATTCTGCATATTTAAAAACAATAGATCTAAAAAATATTCAAAGTAATACAAAAAATTTGTTCACTCTTGCTGGTGAAGAAAATATAACAGTTATATCTCTTAACAGCCCTTCAGCTAATTCAGGATTTAATTATAAACTAATTATCCTTATAGGAGCTGTTCTTGGAATTTTTGCAGGTATGTTCTTTGCTGTAATAAAACAACCTCTAATAAATATTTTCAAGGAGATAAAAGAAGAAAAATAAAATTTTCACGGAGGTCTGGCTTTGATTTATTTCTTATATGGAGATGTCCCTCTTCAGCTTAAATATGATGAGCTTATAAAAAAAATAAAAGAGGAAAACCCAAATATTCCTGAGCAATATTTTGATATCACTCAAGATGAAACTGAGAATATTTTTCAGGCACTTTCAACAAATTCAATGTTTATTCCAAAATCTCTTATAGTTATAAGAAGATTAGAAAAGATGAAAGGATTAAATGCATTTATAAAATCTCTTGATGAATTTAACTATACACAAAAAATAGTTATAATGTTGTATGAGGAAACTTTAAATGATTATGGAAGAGCTATAAATCCTCTTGAAAAAGCTCTTACTATGAAAAATCTTGAAGCTGTGGCAAAATTAATTCCTGCCAGAAAAGAAAACGAAAAAAAAGCTCTCCAGTTTTTTGTTGAAAAAAAATTTAACTGCACAGAATATGAAGCTGAAAAATTTATAGAGATGGTTGGGGAAGACTTCCTTAAGATAAAAAATGAAGCAGAAAAAGTTGAAAATTTTTTAAATGGCGAACCTTTCAAACTTGAAAATATAAAACATATTTTATCTGTTAATACAGAATATAATTTATATAAACTTGTAGAAAGCTTTCTTTATAATAAAGATACCAAAAATCTTATTGAGTATTTAAGAGCTGAAAAAAATTATATGTTTTTCCTAAATATCTTAGGAGAAGAGCTTACTACTTTTTTCAAGCTGAAAGATTTAGCACAAAGAGGAACAATAAATCCCTCTATGTCTTATAACAGTTTCAAAGCTAATATTTATCCAAATATAAAAGATAAATTTAAAAAAGATGGGTTTAAGTACATTGCTGAATACCCTTTATTTCTAAAATTTAAATATCTTGATCTTTATTCTCTTGATTTTTATAAAAAAAAGATGAAAGATACTCTTATAATAGAATATCAAATTAAAACTGGTCAAATAGAAGATTATATAGGAATAGAAAAATTTATTATCGAATTTTTCATAGACTAATATTTTTTATATGATATAATTGAATTAAATATTTTTACAGTCTGCATTTTATATAATGCAGTTAAAAGGGAAGAGGAGTGAAATTCTCCCATGGTCCCGCCGCTGTGATGATGATGAAAACAAAGTTACCACTGAAAATTTATTTTTGGGAAGGTTTGTGAGTAAAATGAATCTAAATCAGAAGACCTGCTGTAAAAATAATATGTTTTACTACCTGCGAGGACAGGAGAAGTAATGACTTTTTTAATTTCAGTCAGAAACTTCTCTCAATTTAATTGGGAGTTTTTTTATTCCCAAAAAATATTAATAAATGAGGAGGGTTTTATGAAAAAATTATTTACGGCAGTGATGCTTACAGCTTCAATGGCTCTATTTGCCCACGGAGAAGAGGGAGGATATGTGAAATCTGATTTTTACAAAACTATGGAAAAAAATGACAAGGCTTCTGTTTTAATGGTACATTTTGGAACTACCTTTGATGATACCAGAGCTAATACTATTGATGCAGTAAATAAAGAAGCTGAAAAAGAGTTTAAAAAAATTCCCGTAAAAGAAGCTTACACTTCAAGAATTATTATGAGAAGATTAAAAGAAAGAGGTATTGTGAAAGATAATCCAGCTGAAGCATTGGATAAGTTAGCATCAGAAGGATACACTCATATTATTGTTCAGCCTACAAATATTATAAATGGTATAGAGTCTAAGACTCTTGAAAAACAACTTGAAATGTATCAAGATAAATTCAAAGAGATAAGAGTGGGATCAGCTCTTCTTACAACACCTGAAGATTATAAAATGGTAGCTGAAATAATTAACAAAGAGGTAGGTAATTTATCAGATGATGAAGCTGTAGTACTTGTTGGACATGGAACACATGACAGTGGTAATGCTGCTTATCCTGCTATGGATTATACAGCAAAATCTCTTGGATATAACTTCCACGTGGGAACTATCGAAGGATTTCCTACATTTGAAAATGTAGTTGCTAATTTAAAGGAAAAAAGTACTAAAAAAATTATTCTTATGCCATTTATGTTTGTTGCAGGAGATCATGCTAATAATGATATAGCTGTTGATTGGAAAGAAGCTCTTGAAAAAGAAGGCTTCATTGTAGAAAATAAAATGGTCAGTCTGGGAATGATGAAAGATATCAGAAAAATGTTTATAGATCATGCTAAATTTATGTTGGAAAATAAAGAAGAAGATATGCTTTCTAAAAAACTTTTCTATAGTCAACAAAAAGATTAAAATATAATTATTTAAAGGGGCTGTTGCAAATTTGTAAAAAATAAAATTCTCTAAGAAAAAATAGTTTC
>DXWL01000019.1 GCA_019416865.1 Fusobacterium sp. | reverse complement strand
TTATTAAATACAGAAGAAGAAAACTCGTTATAACTGAAGGTATACTTCCTTTTTTGAGAGATTGATAAACCTTTACAAATCAAAGAAAAAAAGGTATAATAATTATATAAAAGAAATATGTTAAATCTCGGTCATTGGAGCATAAGGCGAATGACAACCATACAGTTTACAGGGGCGGAACCCGTGCAGGGGCTTTCACATACTGCAATTGTGTTGAGGGAAAACAACTAAAAAGATATCCCACTGTAAAAATATTATATTAAGAAAATCCTGTCTTATTAAAACAGGATTTTTTTATAAGAAAGCTGAGAGTTCTTAAATGCCAAATCGTTTTTTAGAGCAAAATAAAAAAATATCTGTTTCTCAAATAGATTTAAAACTATTTTTAAATTTTTATAAAAAATATATTTGTAAAAATATTTACACTTATATTCTAGAAGATGATACAGAAATTGTAGTTAAATTTGAAGAAAATAACTTCAGCCATCTTCTTGGACTTCATAAATTTAAATTTATCAAAGATTACAAATCATCAGAAAAAATAAATGAAGATATCATGAATGAAAAAATAAATTTTAAAGAATTACGTATAAGTGAAGAAAATATTTTAAAGAAAGATAATGAACTTCTTGATAGAATTACATTTTTTCCTATTTTAAAAACTTTACTGGAAAACACTAATTTAGTTTTACAGTATAATATAAATGCTGTTTTAAATACAAAAATAAACTTTTCTTTCTTACTACGTTCAGGAAAAATATCAGTTTTAGTTTATTTAGCTGTTAGGGAAATTAACAATAATAAAAAAATTTGTGTCCCCGTTTCTCTCCTTGTTGACAGAAATCATAGATTTTCAAAAATGAAATTAAAAGAATTGAAAATAAAAAATATTACAATAACAAAAAAATAATATTATAAAAATACTTCTTCCCTTTTTAAGAGATTGATAAACCTTTACAAATCAAAGAAAAAAAGGTATAATAACTATACAGAAGAAATATGTTAAATCTCGACCGTTTGAGTATAAGGAGAACGGTGGTATTGCTTGATTACAGGGCGAGAACCCACGTAGGGGCTGTATATATACTACGAAGAGCGTTGAGGGAAAACAACTCAAAAGATATCCCACTGTAATGATAAAAAAGTCCTACTTTTCAAAAGTTTAGGACTTTTTTTATAATTAAAATTTGGAGAATAAAATCTCTATTCTTGTATATCTTGCTGTTAAAGAGATAAATCAAAATACAAAAATTTGTGTTCCCGTTTCTCTCCTTGTTGACAGAAATAATAGATTTTCAAAAATGAAATTAAAAGAATTAAAAATAAAAAATATTAAAATAGAAAAAAAGTAAAATCTACCATAAAATAATTCTTTTTTATATTTTATAAGAAAAATAGAGCTATACCGGCAACTGATACAAAAGCACCTATTATCTCTTTTACCTTTATTTTTTCTTTAAATACAACCATTGATATAGGTATTACAAGAACTGGACTTATTGAAGAAATTGTAGAGGCTACACCTGTATTTATCATATTGAAAGCTGATACAAGAAAAGTTATTCCCACTGTGGCACTTATAGTTCCCCCTGCAATATATATCATAAGTTTTCTGTCTGAAAAAGCTCTGAAAATATGCTTCCATCTTCTCTTTAAAGTTATATATACAATAAACACACCAAAGGCACATATCATTCTTATCTGTGTAGATGAGCTTGAATCATACCCTGCCGAACCTATTTTAGTAAATATATTTCCAAGAGCTTCAAAAGTTACTGCTAGAATTATAAAAAGTATTCCTTTAGAAGAAAGCTTTGTTTCCTCTGAGGAATTTTTATTTTTAGGTTTTAATACAACCATAAGTATACCTGAACAAGTGATAAACATTGCTGCTGTTTGAATAAGAGTCATCTTTTCACCAAGAATGATGAAACCAAAACTTCCCACTATAAGAGGAGTAAGAGTCATAAAAAGCATACATATTCTTGCTCCTATCAAAACATAAGCTTCATACAAAAACATATCCCCTATAAAAAGTCCTATTGCACCAGATATCCCTAAGAAAGTCCAGTTATGAGCAGTTGAGTCCATAGGAAGAAACATACCTTTTGTAAACAGAGTAATTATTCCCAAAAAAACTATTCCCATTATAAGTCTTATAACATTAACACTCAAACTATCACTTCTTTTAGCTGCCAGTTCAAAAATTATAGAACTTATAGCCCACCCTACAGCTGTTATAAATGCAAAACTTTCCCCTAAATAATTCATCTTCCCTCCTGAAAAATTATAGATTCGACTATTTTTATTATAAGCTATATTCAAAAAAATATCCACCTTGATTATATTACATATATATTAATGGAGAAACTTAAAATGAAAAACGGCTCTGTACAAATTACTCTGCACAAAGCCGTCTTCCTTGATTATATTTTTATGGGTTGGGTGATTTATTCATGGATTAACTTATGTTAATCTTTAAGGAATTGTTCGTAATATTTTGCAAGTCCGCCAATTGATGTTTCCTTATATGAAGGGCACATATCTTTTCCTGTTTCCTTCATTGTTACAACAACTTGGTCAAAACTTATTGTATGCATTCCGTCAGTAGACAGAGCATAATCAGCTGTATTTAAAGATCTAACTGCAACAATGGCATTTCTTTCAATACATGGAATCTGTACATATCCCCCTACAGGATCGCAAGTCATTCCAAGATGATGTTCCATTCCCATCTCTGCTGCATATTCTATCTGCTCAAGTGTTCCGCCTAAAATATATGCTGCCATAGCTGAAGCCATTGAACAAGCTGCTCCTATCTCTGCTTGACATCCAGCTTCTGCACCTGATATTGTTGCATTCTGCTTAATAAGATTTCCTATAAGTCCTCCTATTGCAAGAGCTCTTAAACAAGTTTCTTCGCTTAAGTTGTGTTCCTCTCTCATGGCTCTTAACAGTCCTGGGATTACCCCTGCTGCTCCACAAGTTGGTGCTGTTACTATTGTTCCTGCACTGCTGTTTTGTTCAGCTACTGCAAGAGCATAAGCAAATATTTTTTTAGTTATCACATGATAGTTGTGTTGTCCTTCTATTTTATCGAAAAATCCTTTAGCTCTTCTTTGAAGTCTTAGTTTTCCTGGAAGAATTCCATCTTTTTCTATTCCTTCAGAAACAGCATTGTGCATTGTATCAAGGATATCTTTAAGGTGTGCCCAAATATCCTCTCCTTCACACTCTTCAACATACTGCCAAAGTTCTTTATTATTTTCTTTACACCATTTTATTATATCATCAAGCTTGTTAAGCTTATAAACCTCTTCAGTTTTACTTCCTGAATCAGAAAGATCTTTTATTGTTCCTCCTCCAACTGAGAATACAAGCCATTCATTAAGAGTATTTCCCTCTTTATCAAGAGCTATAAATTTCATTCCGTTTGTGTGGTATGGGTGAACATATTCAGGCATCCATACTATTTCTGTATGTCTTGGTTTTAAAGTTTCCTCTATAATCCAATCTGTAAGATGTCCTTTTCCTGTCGCTGCAAGACTTCCATAAAGTTCTACTCTGAAGCTTTCAGCATTTTCATTTTCTTTTCCAAATTTCTTAGCTGCTCTTTCAGGACCCATTGTATGAGAGCTTGAAGGTCCACATCCTATTTTAAATAATTCTTTTAAACTATCCATTTTTTCTCTCCCAATTATCCTCTGATATCATAAATAGTTTTTATTTTGTAGTTTTTGAATATTATTGATCCTAACCAACCTGCAAATATTCCTGCTGCTGCACACATAAGAGCAACTTTTGTAACTACCATAGGGTGATTGAATCCATACATTACCATAAGTCCAGCTATTGGAGTTGCTGTTCCTGTTGCTTGGTTTACAAGTCCATAAAGTGCAACTATTACTCCTGCAAGAGCTCCTCCTATAAAGTTTGTTACATATACTGGAACAGGGTTTGCTGAAATGATGTCTGCCTGTGTTAAAGGCTCGATTGCAACTGCGATTGTTGTTTTCTTATCTCCGAATCCCATTCTGTGGAAGAATACTCCGTTCATGAATGAAGATCCCATTACTGATAAAGCTCCTATTGCCATTGGTGTCCCTGTAAGTCCAAGCATTGCTGTAAGAGCCATTGAAGAAAGAGGAGCAGTTGCTACAACTGTTATAATTCCTCCAAGTATGATTCCCATTAAGATAGGACTTGCATGAGAAGCTGACTCAAGAATTCCACCTATATTTAAAAGTGTTGAATTTACTAGTGGTGATGAGAACATTGCTATTGCTCTTGCTAGAGGTGCTGCAAAACATATTGTTACTATAAGATCTAAACCTTGAGGAACTCTTTTTTCAATTTGAGGAACTATGAAAGAAAGAGCATATCCTGCTAAGAATCCAGGAAGAATTCCAAATCCAGCAACTGACACACCTACAAGTATTGCATAAGTAGGGTTAACTCCAAGTGCGATAGGTACTAAAGCTGCTGCTGCAACTCCTCCCATAGAACCTGCTGCTGCTCCAACATCTTTTAAAAATGCAAATCCAAGTAAATCTCCTCCAACATAGTATTGGAAAGCTTCTACTAGGAAACTAGCTGTTGCTGCTCCTGCAAGAGCACCCATTGCCTTCATACCTTTAGGGGCTTTTAAACTGAATAAAGAAAATCCTGCTAATACGATTAATAATAACACTACACCTTTTACAATTTCCATTAGATAAACACTCCTTATTTTTTGTTAAATATACATAAACAATTTTAAACTACACTTAAAATACATTTAGTGTACTTTTTACGAATGATAGTCTTTTTTTAAAGACATTTTTGAGTATATCATGGTATAAAAATAATTGCAAATATTTTTTCAGTATTTTGAAATTTTTCTGTCAAATTTTATGATTAATTTTATTCCTGACCTCTCATTTTTTGAGATTATTCACCTTTTTTTCATTATTTTAAAATTTTTTTGTTTTTTTTAAAATTACACTCGTTTTTCAAAAAAATGAATATAACAAAATTCAAAGTGTATGCTATTTTTTCAATATGTGATATAATGTTACTGATTATTATATTATGGAGGTTTGAAAAATTGACTTTAGGGGAGAGAATAAAAAGATCAAGAAAGAAAATGAACTACACACTTAAAGAACTTGCTGATATAACTAAACTTTCTGTAGGTTTTTTAAGTAATATCGAAAGGGATATGAACAGCCCTTCTATAAGTAATCTTCAGCAGATATGTCAAGCTCTTAATGTAAATCTTATGGAACTTTTAGATGAGAATGCCAGTGATTCTCCTGTTACAAAACTTGAAGAACGTCAAGAGATATTTTCATATCCAGATTCACAAGTAAAAGTTGAAAATATTATTGTAGGAAAAAACAGTATAAACGGAATAGTAATAACAATAGAACACAAATCTGACCAATACAGTGATATGTCATGGGGACATTCATATGACGAAGTGGGAGTGGTAATAGAAGGTCAGCTTGAAATAGATTTAGACAGAGAAAAATACTGTTTAAATGCAGGGGATACAATATTTATAAAATCTTTTACACCACACAGATACAGAAATCCTATTGATGAAAAATCTGTAGTTTATTGGTTCTCAAGCAGAAAATAGTTTTCACTATAATGGAATTTCACTTTAATGTAATTTTTTAAGGGGGACAAATTAAAATGGCTTTTAATTATTTACTAATTATTTTAATTTTAGGGTTATTTCTTCTGTACAGTTTATGGTCATCAAGCTCTGAGGCAAAAGTAAAAAATCTTCCCAGAAGAGATAAAAGACTTGCTGAAATGACAGCAAAAGGTTACAGAATTTCAAAAAGATGGGATTGTAATGCTCTTACTTTCTTTATAGATGAGAAAAAAAAGGTACTTTGTTTTCTTGTTATGGCATGGAGAAAAGATACAGTTTACGATATCCCAATAGAATCTATAAAAGAGATTACAATAGGTGATGTGGGAATCACAAAAAAAAGTAATATAAAATCTCTTATTACACAAGTATTTCTAAATATCGACACTGATAAAGGAACTTATGTTTTAAGAACACTTTATGTAAAAGGGATAGGAGTTAAAAGCACATCTCCTCATGTAGAATATGCAAGAAAATGTGCTGAAGAGATTCGTGATTATGTGGAAAGATTAAAAAAATAAACTTATAAAAATAAAATTCTCTAAGAAAAAATGGTTTCTATTTATATTGCTTACTTCACTAAAAATGATAAACTCACTTCGTTCAAACATATCATTTTTTAGCATTCAGTTCACTGCATAAATTACGAAAGCATTTTTAATATCGAGAATTTTATTTTTATAAAGTTACAACAGACCCATTTATTTTCTTGCACATTCAGAAGCATTTCCCTTTAAAATATCAAGAGCATGAACAAGAGTATCCATCACAAATTCAAAATTTTCACAAGCTCCCTTTGGGCTTCCAGGAAGATTTAATATTACAGTCTTTTTCCTTATACCACATACACTACGGCTTAACATAGCTCTTTTTGTAATATTCATAGACTGCATTCTCATGTATTCAGCAATACCTCTTGCTTCTCTTTCTATAACATCAAGAGTTGCCTCAGGAGTTACATCTCTTTCTGAAAATCCTGTTCCTCCGTTTGTAATTATCAGATCCGCTTCACCTTTATCTGTAATATTTCTAAGCTTATCAGCAATAATAATACGTTCATCAGGAATTATTTCTTTTAAAACAGTACAGTAATTTTTATCTCCATCAACCATCTTCTGAAGTTCTGCTCCTGTTATATCCTCTCTCTGCCCTGCAAATCCTTTATCACTTACAGTTATTATTGCAACTTTATACATCTATGCTTCCGCTCCTTTTTTTCAAAATATTATATAAAAACATAATCGTTACACTTATCCATAAAACAATAAGAACAAGTATAAGCCCCTTTTCATCTTCACCATTTTCTACAGCTGAATAGATTGCAAGAGGAAGAGTTTGAGTTTTGTTGGGAATATTTCCAGCAACCATAAGGGTAGCTCCAAATTCACCTAAAATTCTTCCTGTCCCCAAAATTATCCCTGCAAGAATACCATTTTTGCACATTGGGAAAATTACCTCTTTAAAAAGCTGAAATCTATCTGCCCCAAGAAGAAGAGCCTCTTCAATATATTCTCTCTCTATTGACAACATAGCAAGTTTTATACTTTGATAAACAATTGGAACAGCAACTATCACCCCAGCAAGAACAGCTCCGTATAAGGTAAAAGTAAATCTTATTCCAAAAATTTCATAAAGAGGTTTTCCTATAAATCCCTGTATTCCAAAAACAGAAAGTATGAAATATCCGCTCACTGATGGGGGAATAAAAAGAGGAAGCGTTACTATAATATCCACAATCCCTTTTATTTTTTTTGGAAGATACCCTCTTATAAAAATAATTATAAGAGATAAAACTGTGGTTATAATTATCCCAAAAAAAGCCACAGTAAGTGAATTTTTTATCACTGACAACATATTACATCACTATAAATCCGTGCTTTTTAAATATCTCTTTTGTACTGTCTTTTTTCAAAAATTCAAAAAATTCCTCTGTATCTTTATTATTGTTCATAAGAGCAAGAGAGTATATTATTCTGTCATGAGAATCCTCTGGAAAACTTTCTACAACTATAGGATTTTTCATTCTGTTCTTATCAGAATCATAGATTATACCAAAATCAGCCTCTCCCATATCTACATACTGTGCTGTTGCAGTTACATCTTTAGCATAAACAATCTTTTCTTGATTCATTGTATCAAATATTCCAAGATTTTTAAGAGCCTGAAGAGTATAATTTCCAACAGGAGCTGTTTCAGGATTTCCAACAGCTACATATACATCACTGTTTCTTAATCCCTCTATAGAATTTATCTCACTTCTACTGTAAGGGCTTTTTACCAGTATCAATATATTTGAAAGAAAATCATAGGCATTCTCTTTTTTTACAATATTTTTTTCAACTAATCTCTTTACATTTGTTTGATTTGCAGATATAAAAATATCCACCTCTGCCCCTTTTTCTATCTGTGTTCTAAGTGTACCTGAACCACCAAGATTTAAGACAACTGTATTTTTACTATCTTTTTCATATTGAGGAATAATCTCTTCAAGACAATTTTTAAGACTTGCTGCTGCACTTACCATTATCTCTTTTGAAAAAACAGAAACAGACATCACTACACCTAAAACCAAAATCAAAAATTTTTTCATCTCTTCCTCCTGAAACTAATACTGAAAATCTCCGCTCTTTCCGCCTGTTTTTGTAAGCAGATGTATATCAGAAATAACCATTCTCTTATCAATACTTTTACACATATCATAAATTGTAAGAGCTGCTATATTTACTCCTGTAAGAGCCTCCATCTCTATTCCTGTTTCTCCCACAGTTTTCCCTGTGGCAAAAATATGGATTTCACACTCCTCTTCCATAATTTTAAATTCAATATCACAACCTGACATAAAAATTGGATGACACATTGGAATAAGCTCTGCTGTTTTTTTCATTCCCATTATCCCTGCAACTCTTGCAACTCCCAAAACATCTCCTTTTTCCACTTCTCTGTTTATAAGTTTTGAGATTATTTCTTTAGAAACTTTTATCTTACCAAAGGCTGTTGCAGTTCTTTTGGTTTTCTTTTTATCACTCACATCTACCATATGAGCTTTTCCATCTTCGTTAAAATGTGTAAATTCCATTCTACACCCCTTTTCCAAATGAGCAATGAGGGAAGTGGCAGATTTCACAATCAAGACACAATCCTCCATGTCCATAAGCTGCTATATCTTTAAAAGTAAGTTTTTCATCTGCAAGTACTCTTGGAAGCACTAAATCAAAAACAGTTCTTCTTGCATACATTACACACCCAGGAAGCCCCAAAATTGTTTTCCCATCTTTGTATGCCACAAGAAGCATTGCCCCTGGAAGTACAGGTGAACCATAAGTTACTATCTCTCCTCCAGATTCTTTTATTGATGCTGGAGTCATATCATCTGGATCAACAGACATTCCTCCAGTACAGATTACAAGCTCTGCTTCACTTTCAAGAGCTTTTTTTATATTTTCTTTTATTATCTCTTTATCATCTGGGCAGAATACATGAGATATAACTTCACAGTTATATTCTCCTACCTTTGATTTTATAACAGGACCAAACTTATCTTCTATTCTTCCGTAGAAAACTTCACTTCCTGTTGTAATCACTGCTGTTTTTTTAGAGTTTATCTTTTTAACAGAGATTATATTCTTTTTACATACCTCTTCCAATTTTTTAATTTTTTCCTCTTCTATTACAAGGGGAATTATTCTTGTTCCAGCAATTTTTTCTCCAGCCTTCACAGGAGTGTTATTGTGAATTGTAGAAGCTATTATCTCACCTATTGAGTTTGCTTTTAAAAGTTCAGAAACATCTATAGAAACAAGCCCATCATATTCAGCAAAAAAATCTATTTTTCCCTCTTTTACCTCTCCGAAAACAAGACCCTCTCCTGCAATATGATTTTTTATCCTCTCTGCTGCTTCATTTTCATGTAATATTCCCTCTTTTTTCTCCCACACATAAAGATGATCTTTTCCAAGTTTTAAAAGTTCGGGAATATCTTCCTCTCTTACAATATGTCCTTTTTTAAAAGCTGCACCTTTAAACTCTCCAGGTACAATTTTAGTTATATCATGGCATAAAACCATTCCAACAGCATCTTTAGTATTAATTATTTTCATTGTATCACCTCGACACTATCCCCTTCTTTTATAATTCCACCATGAACAACCTCTGTAAATATACCCTCTCTCGGCATAATACAGTCCCCTACTTTTTTGAAAATTTCACAGTGAGAATGGCACTCTTTTCCTATTTGGGTTACTCTCAAAACAACTTCATTTATCTTAATTATTGTTCCCACAGGAAGAGTTCTAAGATCAATTCCTGATACAATTATATTTTCTCCGAAAGAGCCGTCTATAACATCTCCCCCTCTTCTTTTAAAATCCTCTATTTTTTCATATGAAAGAAGGCTTATCTGTCTATGCCATTTTCCTCCGTGAGCATCATTTTTAAGACCAAATCCCTCTATCACTTCACACTTATGAATATTTCTTTTTTCTGTTCCTTTTTTTTCACTTATACATACTGCCATTACTTTTGCCATTCTATTTTTCTTGCCTCCCTCATATGTTCCGGTTTCTTTCCATTTTTTACAGCTATAATCTCTGCTATTATTCCAAGAGCAATCTCCTTAGGATCAGTATTGCTGATATTAAGCCCTATTGGAGAATATATACTTTTTATCTGCTCTTCTGAATATCCCTCTTGAAAAAGTTCTTTAAAAGTTGAAGTAACCTTTCCTCTGCTTCCTACCATACCAAGATATCTTACATTTTTTCCACTGTCAAGAACAGCTTTCAGAGCTTGTTTATCATGTTCATGTCCTCTTGTTACTATTACAACATAAGAGTTTTCATCAAGGGAGTAGTTTTTTATATTTTCATACACATCTCCCCACAGAAGTTCATCAGCTTCAGGAAATCTCTCTTTAGACGCAAACTCTTCTCTGTCATCAACTATTACAGTGTATTTATTCAAAAATTTTCCCAATGTATAAAGCTCTGCTCCAAGGTGTCCTCCACCTGCAATAATCAGCTTTTCTCTTACAGCAAATACTTTTATATAGGCTCTTACGAAACCTCCACATTTCATATGAAGAGAACCGCTCTCTGTCAGCTCAAAACTTTTTTCACAGCTCTTTTTCTCTTTTATTGCTTC
Organism: Fusobacterium sp.; assembly: GCA_019416865.1. Classification (GTDB taxonomy): domain Bacteria; phylum Fusobacteriota; class Fusobacteriia; order Fusobacteriales; family Fusobacteriaceae; genus Fusobacterium_B. The sequence goes on along the minus strand of DXWL01000019.1, from coordinate 23,804 downwards.
AAGAGCAGCTTGTATAAGCTCGTACTCAAGATTTCCTCCACCTACTGTTCCCATTATTTTACCATCAGGAAACACAGCCATTACAGCTCCTTCTTTTCCGGGACTTGAACCTTGTACCTCAAGGATAGTTACCACAGCTGTTTCAATTCCTTTGTCTATTGCTTCACTCACAGCTTTTAAAATCTTTCCTTCCACACACTATCCCCCTATCTCATTCATATTTTTCATCTCTTCATCGTCATTTTCTTTATTAAAAAGATGTTTCTCTGGTTTTCCTGCTATCTCTTTTATTAATACTTTCTTTAAAGTTTCTTTGTCAGCACCCTCATTTAAATATTTTTTTATATTTTCATGGCTGTTTATGTTCAGACATCTTTTTATGCTTCCATCTGACATCACTCTTATTTTGTTGCAGGTATCACAGAAGCAGTTGTTTATAGGACTGATAAATCCTATCTTTCCAAGACTGTTTTTTAGTTTATAATATTTTGAAACACCTTTTATTTCAAAATATTCTTCATCAAATTGAAACTTTTTCTCCAATAATTTATATATATCTTCGTTGCTCACTCCTGTAAATTTTTTCCCCTGTCCTACAGGCATAAGCTCTATAAATCTCACATCTAAATCTCTTTTTCTGGTAAGTTCACCTAAAGGGTAAATACTCTCTTCATTTATTCCCTTAATTATCACACTGTTTATTTTTACTTTTAAGCCATTCCTCTGTGCTTCTTCTATTCCCTCTAAAACAGTTGAAATCTTTCCCCCTCTGGTAATCTGAGAAAATATATTCTCATCAAGAGTATCAAGACTTACATTTACTCCTGAAAGCCCAGCTTGTTTAAGTTTTTCAGCTTTATCCTTTAAAAGAGTTCCATTTGTTGTAAGGTATATCTCTTTTATACCTGTTTCTGATATCCCCTTTACAATCTCACAGATATCCTCTCTTAAAAGAGGCTCTCCTCCTGTAAGCCTTATCTTCTTTATTCCAAGCTCTCTACCTGCCTGTGCTGTTTTTAATACATCATCTGCAGATAAAAAATCTTTTTTCACATATGAAAAATTTTCAGGAAGGCAATATATACATCTTAAATTACAATTTTCTGTAAGAGATATTCTCATATAATCTATCTCTCTGTCAAAATTATCTTTCATTAAATTACCATCCTCTCCTTTTATTCATTAACTATTTTATTTCATTTTTTTCTTTATAATTTTTATTTAAAAGGAAAAACAATGCCTCAGCTGTTCCTCCTGAAATTGTTCTTGCCTTATCTGAAATAGTCCAGCAATTTTTTAATTGATCCTCTCTAGGATCTATATCACTTATTTTAAGTCCCTCTTTTACAAAACTTCCCTCTCTTATCATTCCTCTTATAAGTCCTGTAAGAGAAGCATATACAGGCTTATTATCAATATAGGCAATTATTTCATCTTTTTTTACTACACTTCCTATATCGTGAACTATTTTTAAAATTCCAGAAGCTGGAGCATAGATAACTCTCTCTCTTCCATATCCGTTTATTATACCTGGAATTCCTGTATTTTCACTGGCTCTTCCTTCATAAATAATTCTTCCAAGATTATGCCCTCTGTTTGTTTCAATAACTGCATCTGCATCTTTTCCTGCTTCAAATCCAGGACCTAAAGCTATTGTTATAGGGGCTAAGTCTTTTGACATTCCCAAATTTTTTTTAGCCAGTATTCCATCAACAAGAGCATCTGGGTGAATCTCTTGTAAAATTTTCATATCAGGATCAATATACACAGGAATTTTTCCCTCTTCCCATATAGAATAAATCTCCTCTAAATTATGAGCAAATTTTGAAACTGCATTTTCAAGAGTAAACTCTCCCTCATATACAGCCTCACCATAACATACTTTTCTTCTTATAAAATTGGGATTTGGTATTTCAAGGACTAAAACTTTAAACCCCATATTGTGAAGTCTGTTTATTGTTCCAGAAGCTATATCTCCTCCCCCTCTCACAATAATAATTTTATCTGAATTATACATTTTTCTTCCTGCCTTTATCTCTCTATTTTTTCAAATTCCTCTTCTGTATCTATATCAATAAACTCTCTTTTGCTGTTAAATTTCACAAAATTCAAGCTGTTTATATTCTCTTTTTTAATTATCTCTCTGCCCCCTGTATCCCCTGAAAGCTTCATAAGCTCCTCTTTATATCTATTTGGAAAAGCTACAGGAGAAAATCTTTTTTCTTTTACGCAAGGTATTGTAATACAACTATTTTCCCATAATTTTGAAATAATTTTTTTTATTGTATCCACTGTCAAAAAGGGCATATCTCCTGTAAAAAATATCATATCTTCATTTTCTATATAAGCTGTTCCCAATTTTATGCTCTCACTCTGTCCTAAAAAATATCTTTCATTTTTTACTGGAATAACAGGATATTTTTTACATATATCAAAAATCTCTCTGTCTTTATAAGTTACAATTATCTTTTTAAAAGGAAGCTCACTGAGTTTTTTCAAAAGAATCTCTATCATGGGAACACCATTTATCTTTTTTAAAAGCTTATTACTTCCAAATCTCTTTGATTCTCCGCTTCCCATAACCACTGCTGAAATCTCTTTAGGAGAATAAAGTTTATTCTCTTTTACTGAGCCAAACACAAAATTTTTAATCTCTTTTGAAAAATCAAAAGCTGTTAAAATCTCACTCTCTGTTTCTACACCATTAAGAAAAAATATATTTTCAACTTTTTCAGGTGCATTCTTAAAAAAATCTCCGTTTTCCTGATAGCTCTTTAAAATATTTTTATCTATAATTTTTTTATTTTTATCCTCTTTAGAATAAATTTTATTATTGTCTATATACATATTATATCTATGAACATTTTCTTCACTGAAACTCTTTCCCAAAACTTTTATATTAGCAACTCCTATAATCTTATTTGTATATGGAAGAATACAAGGCTCATCATCTCTCCAAAACTTCATCATCTTCTGTTTTGAGCCGTCTGCCTCATAGATAATATAATCATAATATTCTTTTAAATCAAAAATCTCTTTTTCTGATGGAGAAAAAAGTTTTCCCTCTTTTATTTCCGAACCTAAAATATCTATATTTTTTCCTTTTCCTTTTAAATTTTCTCTTTCTATATTATTAAAAAGAAAAAGATTTTCATATTGGTTCTCATCAGGAGCAAAAATCTTAGTTGTAGTTGTTATAAGTACTTTTCCCTTTAGAGAAAGTTCCTCTGCCAATCTGAACATAAGAGAAGTCTTTCCACCGCTTCCTGTTATGGCTGTGATACTATTTTTTTCTATTCTAAGCTTTTTATAAAACAAAATTTCTCCTTTTAAACTCTTGCTTTCTCTCTTGTCAGTTTGTTGAATCTGCTTTATTTTATTATACAATCTCTCCTATAATTATTCAAGTTTACTGTAAAACCACTATACCATTCAACAAGAAAACCTGATTAAAAATAACCAGGCTTTCTCGTATTATGATATTATATTTAAGGATTTTATTGGCTATTTTTTATAAGCTGTATGTTCTAAAGGAAGTGATGTTCTGAAATTTCCATCAAACTTATAGTAAGCATGTTGTGCTGCTGGTGCTGTAGGGATAACTGTTATCTCTCCCACACCTTTTGCTCCATATGCCAGATCATTTTTATTTTTTTCAACTATTACTGTTTCAATTTCAGGTACATTTGGAGCTCTGAAAAGTCCTAAAGTTCCAAATTTTACTTGAGGCACTCCCTCTTTTACAGGCATAATCTCTGTTAGTGCAAATCCAAGTCCCATTACAACTCCGCCTTCAATCTGTCCTTCAAGAGCTTTTGGATTTACAGCTCTTCCAACATCATGAGCAGCTATAACTTTTTCTACTTTTCCTGTTTCTTCATTTAGAACAACTACTTGAGTTGCATATCCATAAGCCACATGGCTTACAGGATTTTTCTTGTCAGAACCCATTTTATCTGTTTTTCCTGAGTATTCAGCATAGTAATCCCAACCTTCAAGTTCTTCAAGAGTTTTTGTTTCAAGCTGTTTTTTCAATTCAAGAGCTGCTCTTTTTGTTGCTTCCCCTGTAAATACAGTTTGTCTTGAAGCTGTTGTAGTACCACTGTCAGGTGTAATATGAGTATCAGGAGCTTCTATTACAACCTTATCTGTTGTAAGTCCAGAAGCTTCACACACCATTTGAAGACATACAGTTCCTATTCCTTGTCCAATACAAGCTGCTGAAGTTCTTACTTTTACAACTCCTCCTTCAACAGTCAGTCTGCATCTTCCTATGTCCTCAAGTCCAACTCCGATTCCGGCATTTTTCATAGCACAAGCTATTCCTGCAATTTTATTGTTGTAATATGTATCTTTTACAGCTTCCAAAGTTTCTACAAGAGCTGTTCCTTCATCTGCTATCTGACCATTAGGAAGTTCTTGTCCAGGTCTTATAGCATTTTTATATCTGAATTCCCATGGATCTATTCCTGTCATCTCTGCAAGTTTGTTTATATTTGCTTCTATTGCAAAAGCTGACTGAGTAACTCCAAATCCTCTGAATGCTCCTGCTACAGGGTTGTTTGTATACACTGCAATCCCTTCTATATCTATATTTTGATAGTTATAAGGTCCTGCTGCATGAGTACAAGCTCTTTGAAGAACTGGTCCTCCAAGTGAAGCATATGCTCCTGTATCAGCAATTATTTTAGCCTTCATTGCTGTTAAAATTCCATTTTCATCACAGGCTGTTGTCATCTCTATTGTCATAGGGTGTCTTTTAACACTGTAATTTATACTTTCTTGTCTTGTTAATGTTACCTGTACAGGTTTTTTAAATACATAAGCCATAAGTGCAGCATGGTGCTGAACACTCATGTCCTCTTTTCCTCCAAAACCTCCTCCTACATAAGCAGAAGTAACTCTCACCTGTTCAGGTTTAAGTCCTAAAAGTCTTGATATCTCTCTTTGTTCATCAAATATAGATTGGCTTGAAGTATAAAGTCTAAGTCCATCTCCCTCTGGAATTGCAAGTGCAGATTCAGGCTCAAGATATGCGTGTTCTGTTCCAGGGTTAGTATATGTTTCAGTTACTACATATTTTGAATTTTTTATAACTTCTTCCGAGTTTCCTCTTTTTAAAACCTCTCTTACAAGGATATTTCTCTCTTTTTTATGAATAAGAGGTGCTCCCTCTGCCATTGCTTCTTCAGGAGAAAACATAGGAGTAAGTTCTTCATATTCTACTTTTACAAGTTTTTTAGCTTCTTCCAATGTTTTTTTATCTTTTGCAGCTACAAGAGCCACAGCATCTCCTATATATCTTGTAATCTCTCCAACAGGAATAAGTGCCTGCCAGTCAGATATAAACTCAAGGTGTCCTATATAGTTATTTCCAGGTACATCTTCAGCAGTTAATACTCCAAGAACTCCATCAAGCTTTAATGCTTCTGAATAATCTATTGAAAGAACTTTTGCTCTTGGGTATTTTGTTCTTACAGCACTTCCATAATACATTCCTTCAACTTTATAATCCGCTGCATATTTTGCAGTTCCAAGAGTTTTAGCCACTGCATCAACTCTTCCTGTATTTGAACCTATAAGTCCTTTACACTCTCTTCTTGGAATCTCTCTTCCCTCTCTTAAAATATCTGCTGCCATAAGTATAGCTTCTTCTATTTTAACATAACCTGTACATCTGCAAATATTTCCTACTAGAGCTTTTTTTACCTCTTCCTTAGTAGGTGAAAGTGTTCTTATAAAAAGTGCTTTCGCTGCAACAACCATTCCTGGTATACAGAATCCACATTGGACAGCTCCACATTCTGTAAAAGCATAAGCAAATGCCTCTTTCTCTCTATCTGTAAGTCCTTCAACTGTTGTTATCTCTTTTCCGACAACTTTTTTAGTTGTAAAAATACAAGATTTCATAGCCTTTCCGTCTACAAGAATTGTACAAGTTCCACAGGCTCCTTCTTTACAACCATCTTTAACAGAAGTTAATCCTAAGTCATCTCTTAAAAAATCTAAAAGATTCTTATCCTCTTCTGTAGTTATTGTTTTTCCGTTTACTTTAAAAATAAACTGCTCGTTCATAAATTAATTTCCTCCACTAAATTTTCAGAAAGAAACTCTATTCTTTCTTCTTTAAATTTATTTTAAATAAGGTTACTCTTTTTCATTTAGGTGGACTAAAAGTCCACCTGATGAGGAAAGTTTGTTTTGAAAATTCTAACACATCAATGTCAGAAAGTTTGTGTTTGTATTGTATAGTCTTGTGCTGCAGAAACTCTCTGCAAATCTTTATTCCCACATTGATATTTTTTAATACCGATGTTTTGACATTGGGAAATTATAGTTGTCTATATCTGACATTTGCAACACAGACATTACTGGTATGATTTAATATCTCCGATAATTCTCTATTTTCCTCTTAAAAAATATACTAGATTAAATATGAATGTGTATTTTTAACAGCATCTACAACTGATTTCATAAAATCAGAAAGTTCTTCATATTTATATTCAACAATTTCATCCTCAAGACGAACAAAGTAAGTGTCCCCTGATATTGCAAGTCCTTTATTTTCACTTTCTGCCATCATATCTTTTGAAGAGAAATATGTTAATCTATCTCTGTATGGCAGACATGGCTGAATACATAAATATTGACAGTTTCCGCATTCGTTACATGAATCATCTATATGTAATAAGATTTTTCCCTCTGTTGTTTCTATGAAAGTATTTGCTCTGTTAGGGCATACTCTTATACAAGTTTGGCAAAGAACTTTACATTTTAAGTTATCTTTTTCAGATACTCCTCTAAAGTCTACATGTTCATCTGTTTTCTTTCTTTGAACTTCTGATTTACAGTAGTTTTTATCTGTTCTTACTTTTTCAACAAGTTCATTTATTTTAACTAAATTAAGTTTTCTTTCTGCTGGATAAGGAACTGCAAGAAGCTGTTCATATAATTTTCCAAGTTTTTCATATCCCATTGGTTGAAGAAGTGTTGTACAAACAGTTATAGGATAGATTCCAGCTTCAAATATCTCATCTATATTATTTTTATCTGCTCCTCCAGAGAAAGATATTTCAAGACCTTCTCCTACAGCTTCTCCTAAAATCTTAGCAAGAGAGATTGCTAAAGGATAAAGGCTTTTTCCTGACATATACATTGTATTTCCTGGCAACTCTTCATGTTTTATTTCAACAGGCATAGTGTTGCAAAGTTTTACTCCAAAAGTTACACCTTTGTTTTTGCTGATTTCAAGAAGATTATTTATCATCTTAACAGCTTGATCAAATTTAAGATCTATTTCAAATTGATGTTTATCTATTGAAAGATAGTCATATCCCATATCGTCCATGATTTGTCTTACATAATCATAACCTAATAGAGTAGGATTACATTTTATAAATGTATTAAATCCTTTTTCTTCAATTAAATAAGCAGCTATTTTTTCTATCTCATCAGCAGGACATCCGTGCATAGTTGATAGAGTAACTGTATTACATACATGAGCAGAGATTGAATTTACAAAGTCTGCATCTATATTTTTAAACATATCTAAATTATTTAATAAATATTCTTTACATTCTTTAAATGCTTTTGTATTTGAAGCATCATTAAGCCCATTTAAGAATCCGTCAACAGCTTCTGTTTGAATTCCTGCTAAGTCATAACCTACACTCATATTAAATTGAACAGCTTCAGGATCTCCTAAACCAAATTCTTTAGCTACAACTTTAACTGCAAACCACGCTCTGATATATTCATTCATAGCTTCAAGAGCATGAAGTTCTGATGACCATTCAACATTGTATCCCTCATCATTTGCACGAATACATGGTTTTTGAATGCCAAGTTCCTCTCCAAACATTCTTTGAACTGTTTTAAGTTCTATAAATCTTGCTCCTCCAGCATAACAAGCAACTATATTTTGAGCCAGTTGTGTATGAGGTCCTGCTGCAACTCCTAAAGGTGTTTCTAATTTTCTTCCGCAAAATTCCATATTTTTATTTTTATCAGCTGTTACTATTGTTTTTACATCAAACAGTGATTTTTTAGTTTGGTATTCTGTTAAACATTGTCTTATTAATTTTTCAAAAGACATAGGTACCATTATATCTCTCACTTTTTTCCTCCTGTTGAATATTTCTAAATACTATTATTTATTTTAATTTGATTTATATTATTTTTTCTTTCCTACTTCATTAAAAAGTATATTTAAAATTATTACTGATACACATCCAAGTGTTACTGGACTATGGAAAAGTATATTTCCCCATGCTGGAAAATGTTGATAAATTTGAGGCACAGCAATAGGAACAAGTGCTAATCCAATACTTACTGCCACTATCAAAAGATTTTTATTTCCTACATAGCTTACCTCTCCTAATTTTTTAATTCCTCCTGCAGCTACAATACCAAACATAACTACTCCAGCTCCACCAAGTACAGGTGCTGGTATTGATGTAAATACTGCTGTAAGTTTAGGGAAAAAGCTTACTATTAAAAGAATTACTCCTGCAGCAGTTCCTGCAAAACGGCTTGTTACTCCTGTAATTGCAACTATTCCCACATTTTGTCCAAAAAGAGCATGAGGGAAAGAATTGAATACTCCTGCTATCATTGAAGACAGCCCATGAGCTCTAAGTCCTGCTATAAGTCTTTTCTCATCTTTTTCATCTGTTCCGCAAATGTTGCTTAAATTAAGCTGATTTCCTGTACACTCTGTCATAATAACCAATTGTACAAGAAGAAGAGAGATTACAGATGTTAGTTCAAATTTTGGCAGACCAAACTGTAAAGGAGTGTTAAAAGTTACAACTGCAGCTTCCTTTACTGCTGAAAAGTTTGCTATTCCCATAGGAATAGAGATAAGAGTTCCTGCTATAATTCCCACAAGTATTGCTATATTTCCTAAAAATCCTTTTGAAATTTTTTGTATTCCTATAATTATTCCCAAAGTGATAAATGCTAAAAGTAAATTTTTAAAATTTCCAAACTCTGCAGAGGCTGGATTTCCTCCCCCTGCCCATCTTATAGCCACAGGCATAAGAGATATTCCCATTGATGTTACAACTGTTCCTGATACAAGAGGCGGGAAAAATTTTAAAAGTTTTCCAAAAACAGGAGCTGCAAGTACACAAAAAAGTCCTGAAGCTATTGTTGCTCCAAACATTATATGAAGTCCCATAATAGGATCGCTTCCCTTATAAGTTATCCCTATTGCTGCAAGAGCTGCAACCCCTGCAAAACTTACTCCCTCTATCATAGGAAGTCTTGAACCTATTACACCTTTTATTCCTATTGTTTGAATGATAGTTCCTATTCCTACCATCATAAATGCTGCACTTACCAAGATGTGAATTTCTTCTTGTGAAAGCCCCAATGAGTTTCCTACTATCATCGGAACTGCCATTGCTCCGGCACACATTGCTGCTATATGCTGCATTCCTAAAAGAAAAAGATCTCCTAGCTTCAGCATCTGATCTGTTGGATGTTCCCCTTCAACCATTTTTTTCATCATTTCCATTACCATTCCCCTTTAAATATTTTATATTTTTATTTTTACATTCTGTCCCATAACTTTTTTGCTGTTTCTCTTGATTTTTCAAAAATTTCTTTCTCGTCTACTCCTGTTATAACTCTATCTTTCATCACTATCTCTCCATTGATTATAGTTGTTACAACAGATCTTCCCATCATTCCAAAAAGTATATGAGAATTGAAATTATCTTTTGTTAAAGGAGTAAGAGGATCATAATCTACTACAATTACATCTGCTAAAGCTCCAGCTTTTAATATTCCAAGTTCTCCTTCAAAATATTCTGCTGCTATCTTTCTGTTGTTTCCAAACATTGCTGCCGGAACCTCTCCCCATGCAACAGAAGGATTTTTATTCACGTGCTTATGAATAATATTTGCCACCTTCATTGATTCAAACATATCACTTGTATATCCATCTGTTCCAAGCCCTACATTTATTCCTTCAGCAGAAATTTTTAAGAAAGGCTGACATCCAACTGCATTTCCCATATTTGATTCAGGATTATGTGCCACATTTGTTTCTGTTTCTTTTAATATTCTAAGTTCATTATCATCTATATGGATACAATGAACTGCTAAAGTCTTTTTCCCTAAAATATCAAATTCATTTAATCTTTCTACAACTCTTTTTCCATATTTTTCTAAAGAATCTTTAAGATCTGCTTCTCCCTCAGCCACATGAACATGGTATCCAGCATTAATTCCAGCCATTCTTTCTCTACACATCTCAAGACTTCTGTCTGAAAGAGTAAAAGCAGCATGAAGTCCAAACATTCCTTTTATCATATTTTGGCTTTCATTATTGTATTCTTTTATAAAATTAATATTCTCATCTATTCCTTCTTTTAAGATATCCTCTCCATCTCTGTCTGATACCTCATAACATAAACAAGTTCTTATTCCAAGTTTTTTTGCTGCATCAGCTATAGTGAAAAGACTGCTTTTCACTGCATAAGGACTTGCATTATGGTCAAATACTGTTGTTACCCCATTTTTTATACAATCTATATATGTTGTATATGCACTATATTTTAAATCTTCAAGGGTAAGTTTTTTATCTATCTTCCACCATAGTCCTTCAAGAATCTCCATAAAATTTTGGGGTGCGCTTCCGCCTGAGGCCATACCTCTGGCGAAAGCACTATATATGTGATGATGCACGTTAATAAGCCCTGGCATTATAACTTTTCTATCTACATCGATTATTTCTTTGTTGTTATTTGAATAATTTTTTAATATTTCTTCTGTTGTTCCTACTGCTGTAATTTTTTCTTTTTCTATAACTACAGCTCCATTTTCAATATATGGATTATTTTTATCTTGTGTTATAATCCTTCCATTTACAAGTATCAATGTTTTCCTCCAAATTTTATAATTTTTCCAATATTTTCCATTTATATTTAAAGCAATTTTTATGCCAATTTAAAAATGTTTATTATTTGTTCTATTTTCACAATAAAATTTAATTTTTTCCTATTTTTTTACACTAAAAATAAAAATACAAATGCTTCGATTATCATTTTGATAAATATTTTGTTATCATTTTGATAATTTTATATGCGCTGTATCTGAATCACTTATTTTTTCGATATAAATATATCTATCTAATAATTTACATTTAAAATTTATAAAGAATTATTTTTCTTATATTTTTCTCTTTATAAATCTTCCATTTCCTTTTTTACCAATAAATTTATTGTTTTCTACTATAATTTCTCCTCTTTGAATTACACACTCTATATCTCCAGTTACTTTTTTTCCTTCGTATAATGTGTAATCAACAGCAGTGTGAAGTTCACTGTGAGTAATTACATTTTCTTTGTCTGCATCTATTATTACTATATCTGCATCTGAACCTGGAAGTAAAACTCCTTTTTGTGGATAGCATCCATAAATTTTTGCAGGGTTAGTACACATAACCTCAACAAATTTATTTATTGATATCTTATTTTTCTTAACTCCTTCAGAAAATATAACTTTTACTCTTTCTTCTACACCAGGAGCTCCATTTGGACATTTGGTAAAATTATCTTTTCCAAGTTGCTTTTCTTTATTAAAATTAAACGGACAGTGATCTGTTGCTACAACTTGAATATCGCCGTTATTTATTCCCTCCCACAAAGCATCTATATCTGCTTCTTTTCTTAATGGAGGGGACATTATATATTTAAGTCCCTCATTATTTTCTTTTAAATATTCTTTCTCTGTTAAAGTAAGGTATTGAGGACAAGTTTCAGCAAAAATATTTTTCATTCCTCTTGCTCTTGCAGCTTTTATCTCATTAAGTCCCTCTTTTGTAGACAGATGAACTATATATAACGGAGCATCTCCAGCTAATTCAGAAAGGTAAATCATTCTGTTTACTGCTTCTGCTTCAGTTTCATTTGGACGGCTGTAAGCATGATAGATAGGTGCTGTTTTTCCTTCTTCTATAAATTTTTTCTTAAAATAATTTATAGTATCATGGTTTTCAGCATGAACAGCTATTATTCCATTGCACTCTTTTGCTTTTTTCAAAACCTGAAATATCTCTGCATCGTTAAGTTTAAAATCATAAGTCATATACACTTTTAAACTCGGAATACCCTCTTCTATTACTTTTTCCATCTCTTCTATGATATCATCATTTATATGTTGCATAACTCCATGAAATGAATAATCTATAACAGCTTTTCCATCAGCCAATTTATGATACTCATCTATTTGATGCTGTAAACTGCACCCCTTAGGACCAAATCCCATATGGTCTATGATTGTTGTTGTTCCTCCACAAGCTGCTGCCACTGTTCCTGTATAGAAATCATCTACTGCTCTACAAGCTCCAGCTGGTAAATCAAAGTGTGTATGAGCATCTATTGCTCCAGGAATTACATATTTTCCTACTGCATCTATAACTCTGCAGTCTGCATTTATATTATTACCTATCTCTTTTATTTTTCCATCTTCTATAAGTATATCAGCTTTGTAAGTATCTTTTTCTGATACTACAAATCCATTTTTTATTAAAAGCATTTTTCCTCCAAATTAAATAAAATCTTTTATTTCTTCTAGATTTATATTTTAACAAAAATTTTTTACTTAAAAAATAAATTTTTTTGTCTGTATACGCAAAGAAAAAACGGTTCATTAAGAGCCGTTTTTCCCTTGGTTTACACATCTAATAGTTTATTGATTAAGGTTAGTGATTGATTAAGTTATTTTTTTATTCTTATAACTTTTCCTGCAAACACTTCATTTTTAGCATAGTTATCAATGATAACTTCTCCATTTACGATAACATGGCTGATTCCTTCTGGGAATTGGATAGGATCTGTGAAAGTTCCTTTATCAATAGTAGTATTTTCATCAAATATTACTATATCTGCAAAATATCCTTCTTTTAATAATCCTCTGTTATCTATTTTGAAAGTTTTTGCTGGTTTGTTTGTCATTTTGTAGATTGCTTCTTCAAGAGTCATAGCTTTCATTTCTCTTACGAACTTACCAATTACTCTTGGGAATGCTCCATATACTCTTGGGTGAGGTTTTCCTCCAAGAAGTCCGTCAGTACAAATATTGCTTTCTTCTCTTGTCATGAATGTTACAACATGTTCATCTTTACCGTAGTAGTCATACATTCCAACTGCATTTTCTTCTTCTTTTAATAGATCGAATACAGCATCAAATTTATCTTTTCCTCTCATTTCTGCTATTTCAAGAAGGTTTTTACCTATACAGTCTTCGTTTGCTTTAGTTTTAACAGATGTTACATATATTCCGTCAAATCCTGCGAAATCGATGAAGTTATCCCATCCTGGAATTCCGTTTATAATATCATGTTTCATTTTTTCTCTATCTGCTGGGTTTCCAAGTCTTTCAACAAGTTTATCTGTTCCACCTGCATGAGCCCAAGGCGGAATAATTACACCAAGCATTGTACTTCCTGCAACATATGGATATTGGTCATAAGATACTTCAATTCCTTCTTCTTTACATTTGTCAAGAAGAGCTGTAATATCTTTTATTAAATGCCAGTTATTTTTTCCACAAATTTTGAAGTGAGAGAAGTGAATTTTAACTCCACTTTCTCTAGCTATAGTGATAACTTCGTTCATTGATTCGATCATTGTGTCAGCTTCACTTCTTTGGTGAATTACAAGAGGTCTGTCGAATTCTGCTGCAACTTTACAGATTTCTACAAGTTCTTTTGTTTCTGAATAAGCACAAGGGATGTAGATAAGTCCTGTAGAAACTCCTGCTGCTCCTGCTTCAAGTTCTCTTCTTGTAATATCTCTCATTTTAGCAAGTTCTTCATCTGTAGCTGGTCTTGCTTCAAGTCCCATAGCTTCCATTCTGATGTTTCCGTGTGGAACAAGGTATAATTCGTTAGGTCCAGTTCCATTTTCTGATATCATATCAAGATATTTATCTGTTGTTTCCCAGTCCCAAGCTATATCATCGCTGTCCCCATCAAGTCCTGCAAGATTTTTTCTCCAAGAACTTACATATTCTTTTGGAAGTGGAGCCATTGAAATTCCGTCTTGTCCAAGAATTTCTGTTGTGATTCCTTGACGAACTTTAGGTTCTACAAAAGCTTCTGATTTTAATAATACATTTAAGTCTGAGTGGCTGTGTGTATCAATAAATCCAGGTGCTACTATTTTTCCAGCAGCGTCTATTACTACATCTGCATCTTCTGTTACTGTTCCTATTTTAGCAATTTTATCTCCGTCAATAAGAATATCTCCGGCAAATCTTGCATTTCTGCTTCCATCTATTATCATACCGTTTTTAATTAATTTTTTCATAAAGTTACTCCTCCTAGTCATTAGTCATAATTTATGTTTTTAATTTTTATTAAACTTCTTCAAATTCTATTTCAGGAGCAGGTTCTACACCCATACTTCTTTCAATAGCTGACATTACAAAGATTACTATAAATGCTACTATTCCTCCTGGAACCATTGCATTTAATCCACCTGGTGTTCCAAGTCCGTAAATCCATATTGCTGCAATAAGTGTTCCTGCAAGTATTGAAACAAATCCAGCACGTTTTGTAACATTCTTATAGAATAATCCACATATAAATGCTGCGAAAGGTCCAGCACTTCTAAGAGCGAAAGCTCCCATCATAACACTGATTACATTACTTGCTTCAAGAGCTATGAAAAGTCCTACAACTCCAACGAATAACATTGCAAGTTTTGAAATCCAAATTTCTTTTTTGTCATCTTTTACACCTTTATTGATGTAAGGAACGAAGATATCATTTGTAAACATTGTAGCTGTACCAATCATGTTTCCAGAAGCACTACTCATTGTAGCTGCAACTATTGCTGCAAGAACTATACCTGCTACTATTGAAGGAGCAAATGTTATTGTTGCTTGAGCAAGAGCATTCTTTTGAGATCCACCTAAAGCATAACCATCAATACATACATAAGCCATAAGTCCAATTAAAGCTGGAACTATAGCATATGCTGCTGATACAAGTCCTGCAAGAATAGAACCTATCTTAGCTGATTTTCCGTCTTTAGCAGAACAGAAAGTTTGAACTATTTCTTGACCTGTAGGGAATGTCATAAAGTACATTGCTATATATCCTATTATTGTTGTTCCACCTATTTTTGTCATACTTAAAAGATCCATATTTTTTCCTGCTGTGTCCTGCATTGCTCTAGCTTTATCAAATAAAGCACCAAATCCACCAACAGCATCATTATTTACCATTATAACCATAGCTATTGTCATTCCTACTGTTATAAAGAATACGTGCATTAAGTTTGTAGCTGTAACTGACTTAAATCCTCCAACCATTGTGTATAAAATTACAACGATTGTACTTACAATTGCCGCAGTTCTGAAATCAAAACCTGTAACAACGTTTATAATAGATGCAGTTGCAATTATTTGAGCTCCTGTTGCCATGAAAAGAGCTGCTATTGAAGTAACTGCTGTAAATATGTGAGAAGGTTTACCATATCTTTTACTGATAATTTGAGGTACTGTACTTGCTTGTGCTCTTCTGAAATATGGAGCTATAAAAGATACAAGAACGAAACCAATTCCTCCAGCTATAACGTACCAAGCTGCTGATAATCCATATTGATAAACGTTTGTTGCTATACCTGTTGTACTTGCTCCTCCTGTGTTAGCTGCGAAAAGTGTTCCTGCAAGAACCACAGGTCCTAAAGATTTACTTGCCATTAAGAAATCGTCGTTACTTTGTTTTTCAGTTGTTTTTTTTCTTGAAGCAACTAAACCAATAACTACTGTTGCAAACATATAAAGTAAAATAATTACCAATGCTGTTATTTGTGCCTTATTCATATAATATCCACCCCTTTTTAATTTTCACCCGTTTTTATACAATGTTATTTATCTCAACCCATTATTACCCTTAAGTTTTTTAGCTTATTTTGCTAAGTATGCTTTTAAGATAGCATAGTATCCTTCAGTTACTTTGTATAGTTGATCTAGTTCGATGTATTCGTCAATTGTATGAGCAAGATTTTCTCTTGAAGGTCCATATCCTATTGTTTTTATTCCAGCTTCTCCAGCATAGTGAGATCCGTTTGTACAGAAGTTGTAGTGAGTAATTTCAGGATTTTGTCCTATTGCTCTTAAAGCTTCAACTGCTTTTTGTACATATTCTTCTTTTTCTTCATATACCCAACCTGGGAAGAATCTTTCTCCTATAATGTCATTTCCTGTCCAACATTTTTCTTTTCCTACTGCGTAAGAAACTTTTGCTTTAAGAGTTTCGTCTTTAGCCATCATTTCATCTAATAATTTTTGAATTGGAGCTAAAACGCTTTCTAAAGTTTCTCCTACAAGAAGTCTTCTGTCATAAGTAGCTCTACAATAATCAGGTACTACTGATGCTCCTGGATATGGAGATGATTTAATATCAGTTAATTCTAGGATTCCATATCCTAAATCTTTGTGATGAGTCATAGGTAATTTTTGAATTTCTCCTATTATATTCATCATTTTATATACAGCATTGATTCCTTTTTCTGGGTTAGCTGAGTGAGCTGGTTTTCCGAAAGTTTCTACAACTATTTCTCCTCTTCCTCTTTGTCCTATTTTAAGGTTTAATTGAGAAGCTTCTCCAATTATTACGATATCTGGATTTACATAAGCACTGATTTCTCTTGCTGCTACTCCCTCGAAACACTCTTCATGAACTACACCTGCCATGAATATTTCTCCAGCAAATTCTTTTTTAAGGTCTTGTGCTAAGTAAGCTCCTGCTAATATCATTGCACATACAGAACCTTTCATATCTGTAGTTCCTCTTCCGAATAATTTTCCATCGTGAACTTCTCCACCAAATGGTTTTTCAGTCCATTTTTCTTCATCTACTGGAACTGTATCAATATGTCCATCCATTAATACTTTTGGTCCTTCATATTTTCCTTTGATTGATCCAATTACGTTTCCATATTTGTCTATATGAACTGTATCATATCCTACTTCTTTCATTACTTTTTCAATATATTCTACTACTTCTTTTTCTTCTCCAGAATAGCTTCTTCTTTGAATTAAATTGCTAAGTGTTTCTATTAATTGTTGTTTTCTTGCTTCAGTTAACATTTTATCCTCCATTTTTTCAATAATATTTTTATATTAACTACAAACTACTTTATAAATTATTTATTTGGATGAGATCCATTCCATACTACGTTTTTATAACCTTCTACGTCAGTATCTCCCTCAGTACTGATACATAAAATTCTTGAGTTTTCATCAATTTTTAATGCTTTCATTAATTCTGCAAACTCTTCTTTTTTCTCAGATAATACTGTGAATAATCCAAGTCCTACTGCTCCTGATTCTCCAGAAATTACTCTTTGGTCATTTCCTAGAGGTGAAGATAATACTCTCATTCCTCTTGCTGCTATAGAATCATCACATGAAACAGAGAAATCTGCATTGTCTCTTAAAATTTTCCAGCTGATTGTATTTGGTTCTCCACAAGCAAGTCCTGCCATTATTGTTGTAAGGTCTCCTCCAACATTATGAGGATTTCCATCGTTTGCTTCCATTGATTTATATATACAGTTTGCTCCATGAGGTTCACAGATTACTGTTATAGGTCTGTCATCTCCGTAAAGGTGAGCTAAGTATCCTTGAACTGCTCCTGCAAATGATCCAACTCCTGCTTGTAAGAATACGTGAGTAGGTTTTTCATTTCCACAAGCTTTTAGTTGTTCTACAACTTCATTTATTATTGTAGAGTATCCTTGCATTATCCATAGAGGAATTTCTTCATATCCATCCCAAGCTGTATCTTGTACCATTATCCAACCATAATCTTCAGCACCTTTGTTTGCAAGTCTTACTGCATCATCATAGTTAAGGTCTGTGATTGTTACATCTGCTCCTTCTCTTGCTATTGCATCAAATCTCATTTGAGCAGATCCTTTAGGCATGTATACTACTGATTTTTGTTTTAATCTATTAGCCATCCAAGCAACCCCTCTTCCATGGTTACCGTCTGTTGCAGTTACGAAAGTAACATCTCCAAGTTCTTTTTTAACTTCATCAGATATTAAAACATTGTATGGAAGTTCGTTGATATCTTTTCCAAGTCTTTGGCTAAGATATTTTCCTATTGCATAAGATCCTCCAAGTACTTTGAAAGCATTTAAACCAAATCTTTTTGATTCATCTTTAAGCCATACTTTTTTTACTCCGTAATGTGCTGCAAGATTTTTAAGATCTACTAAAGGTGTAGGTTGATAGTTAGGTAAGCTTTTATGAAATTCATAAACATCGTGCATACTCTTATCATCAAAACCTACAAGTTCTGATTTTTTATATTCTGCATCTCTGCTTTTTTTGTTGTGTACCCATTTTAATAATTCCATTTTTTCCTCCTGAAAATTTTTTGTTTTCACTTTTATATAAAGCAAAATTTATGCCAACTGATAAAAATGCATACTTTTGTATATTATAAGTCTTTTTTGTTCTATTTTAAATCTATTTTTTTGAATTTTTTATTTTTTTCTTCTCATTTTGAGAAAAATATCGCATTTTGAGAAATTTATAAAAATGCTCTATTTCTCAATGCTCTTTCAAAAATATATATTTTTCTTTCTCATTTTGAGAAAATATATTATAATTAATAAAAAGCAGAAAAATAATTACATAAAAAAGGGGAGAGATATGGATAATCTATTATTAAAAATAAAAGATGATGTAATGAAGTATGCTGAAACTATTTCACAGATTTTGAATATTGATGTTGAAGTAATGGATAAAAATCTTACGAGGATTGCTGGAACTGGGCGTATAAAAGAAAAAGTAGGACTGAGTATGTCTGAAGAAGCTCATGTGTATAAAAAAGTTTTGAAAACAAAAGAAACCTATATTATTACAAACCCAAGAAAAGAAGAGATCTGCGACAGTTGTCCTTCAAAGGGTACCTGTGGAGAGGTTTTAGAGATTTCAACACCTATTATTTTTAAATCTGAAGCTGTTGGAGTTATAGGGCTTATTTGTTTTGATGAGTTTCAAAAGAGAGAGTTTCTTCATAAAAAAGAATCTTATATAAAATTTTTAAAACAGATGGCAGCTTTTATAAGCTCCCATGTATATCAGGAAAATGAAAAGATTATGATTGAAAATAACAATCAAGTTCTTTTAAATGTAGTTAATGGTATTCCAAATGCTATAATTATTACAAATGAAGATAATAAGATTGAGCTTATAAATGATATGGGAGTAAATCTTTTTGGTAATTATGAGCCTGGTATGTATATCAGAGCTGAAGATATTAACGATATGCTTGATAAAAAAGAGTTTCAGCTTACTTGTGGAAATATAACTCATGAAGTAGTAGGAGATATTTTAGACTTCCCTACACATATGGGAAGATTTAGAACCCTTTATGTTTTCCAAGAGTCTGAAAAATTTAAAAAATATCTTCACCAATTTAACAGTGGTTATGCAAAGATATTTATTTTCAACTCTCCTCAGATGCAGAATGTCTATTCTAAAATACAAAGGGTAGCTAAAACTACAACTACTATTCTTATAACTGGGGAAAGCGGTACAGGAAAAGAGGTAGCTGCAAGAGCTGTACATGAAAACAGCAACAGAGCTGATAAACCTTTTATTCCAGTAAACTGTGGGGCTATCCCTGAAAATCTTATGGAAAGTGAATTTTTTGGATATGTAAAGGGAGCTTTTACAGGAGCAAATCCAAAAGGAAAAATAGGGTATTTTGAACAAGCTGATGGAGGAACGATTTTCCTTGATGAGATAGGGGATATGCCTCTCTCTCTTCAAGTGAAACTTTTAAGAGTTCTTCAAGAGAAAACAATCACCCCTATAGGTGCGGGAAAAGGAAAAAAAATTGACATAAGAATAATTGCTGCAACAAACAAAGATTTAGAAGAGCTTGTAAAAGAAAATAAATTTAGAGAAGATCTGTACTACAGATTAAATGTATTTCCTGTAGATATTCCTCCTCTTCGTAACAGACCGAAAGATATTGAGGAGTTGGCAGAGTATTTTATTGTAAAATATTCTCAGCTTTTCAATACTCCCCTAAAAACATTTTCCAACGAAGTTATGAAGGCTTTTACTTCTTATAGTTGGCCCGGAAATATAAGAGAGTTGAAAAATGTCGTAGAATATATTATAAATGTAGTGGATGAAAGAGATCCTTTTATATCTCTTAAACATCTCCCACCAAGATTTGTAAATTCTTCAGAAAAATATGAGATAAAAACTTTGGCTGAAATGGAAAAAGATGCTATAAAAACTTTGATGCAGAGATTTGGAACCTCTTCAAAGGACAAGGTAAAAATTGCAGAAACTTTAGATATCAGTCTTGCAACCCTGTACAGAAAAATAAAGCAGTACAACTTAGAAAAATAATCTCATAAACTGAAAAAGGAGAGTATAAAATTGTCTTATTTAAAAAATATACAAACCCATGTGAAAGAGTATGCTGAAATAATAGCCAGTGTAGTTGAATGTGAAGTTGAAATAGTTGACAGGGATATGATCAGAATAGCAGGAACTGGTGTTTTTAGAAAGCTGGAAAATCAAATTTCAAAAGGAGCTGTTTATAAAAATGTTATCTCTACAGGTAAAAGCTGTATAATTGAAGATCCAAGCAAACATCTTATATGTTCTCAATGTGCTTTTAAAGATTCTTGTGAAGAAAAACTTGAGATGTCAGCACCTATCATATATAAAGATGAAGTAATCGGAGTTATTGGACTTGTCTGTCTAAATGAAAAAAACAGAAAAAAAGTTCTGAAAAAAATTGATTCACACCTTAAATTTACAGAGCAGATAAGTGAGTTTATATCAGCTAAAGTAGCAGAAGCTGAAGAAGTAAATGAAAAAAAAGAGAGAATGGATATTCTTAACCAAATCATAAATAACTTTGATAAATGTGTAGTTGTTATAAACGAAAATGGAATCATAGTTGATGCAAATGATGATGCCTTAAAAGAACTTAAAATAAACAATAATTTTAGAACAGAGCCTGTATCTATAAATATAGTTTCAAAAAATGAGATAGTCTTTGGAAAAAATATATATTCAGCAGAGATAGAAAAAAGAAATTACACCCTTGTAGGTGTTATTCTTCCAATCTCTTCCTTTAATGAGAAACAATATAAACTTTTTCTTTTTAATAACTACAGCAAAAATAATGCCGAAATTTCAAAAATCGCAATAGCTGATAACCCTATAAGCATAGATGATATAATAGGAGAATCAAAAGCTGTAACAACACTTAAAAATAAAATAAAAAAAATAGCTGAAACTCAGTCAACTGTCCTTATAACTGGGGAAAGCGGTACAGGAAAGGAGCTTATTGCCAGAGCTATTCACAGCTGCAGCAAAAGAAGAAAAAAACCTTTTATTGCTATAAACTGTGGAGCAATTCCTGATTCTCTTCTTGAAAGTGAACTTTTTGGGTATATAAAAGGTGCCTTCAGCGGAGCTAGTTCTGAAGGACGTATGGGAAAATTTGAACTGGCAAATGGAGGAGTGATCTTCCTTGATGAGATAGGAGAGATGCCTTTCTATCTTCAGGTAAAACTTTTAAGAGTGCTTCAGGATAAAGCTGTTGTAAGAATTGGTTCAAATAAACTTACAAAACTTGATATCCGTGTAATTGCAGCTACAAATATAGATCTTAAACAAAAAATAAAAGAAAAAAAATTTAGAGAGGACTTATACTACAGATTAAATGTTATCCCTCTAAGAATTCCCCCTCTTCGTGAGAGAGAAGAGGACATCTTCCTTCTTACAGATAATCTTATAAAAAAATATAATAATATCTTTGGAAAAAATGTTCACACTGTGGGAGATGATGTAAAAAAGATTATGAAAAATTATTCTTGGCCGGGAAATGTCAGAGAGCTTGAAAACAGTGTCGAATTTATGATAAATATGTCTGATGAAAGAGGAATTATTACAAAGGATATGTTATATGAAAATATTATAAATAACAGCTCTTCCAATGAAGATACTGAACCTCTTATGACAATAGAAGAAAGTGAAAAAACTCTTATAAAAAAAGCTCTTATAAAATATGGAAATGACACAGCTGGAAAAAACATCTGTGCAAAAAAACTCGGTATAGGAATTGCTACTCTCTATAGAAAAATAGAAAAATATAACCTATAATATAATTCTGAAAGGATGCAAAATTATGAAAAAAATAATACAGAAAGCTGCAGCTATACATGATCTGTCTGGGTATGGAAGAGCCTCTCTTACCACTGTAATCCCTATTCTTTCCACAATGGGTGTGCAGGTATGTCCTCTTCCAACTGCTGTTCTTTCTACACAAACAAGTGGTTTTGAAAACTATAGCTTTATAGACCTTACTGATTACATGGAAGAACATATCTCTCATTGGAAATCACTAAAACTTGATTTTGACTGTATCTATTCAGGTTTTCTTGGCTCTGTAAGACAAATTAAAATTGTTTCTGATTTTATAGATTACTTTGGTACAAAAGAAAATCTTGTAGTTGTTGACCCTGTTATGGGAGATAATGGTATTCTTTATGATTCTATGGATAAAGGTATAATTTCAGAGATGAGAAAACTTATTGGAAAAGCTGATATTATAACTCCAAACTTTACTGAGGCAGCTTTTCTTTTAAATGAAGAGTATAAAAAAGAAATAACTCTTGACGAGGCAAAAAAATGGCTTAAAAAACTTTCAGATTTAGGGTCAAAAATTGTTATTATCACAAGTGTTCCCTTAAAAAATGAAGAGGATAAGATAAGTGTTCTTGCCTACGAAAAAGAAAAAAATAATTTTTGGAAGGTTTCATGCAGATATATGCCTGTATCTTATCCTGGAACAGGAGATGCTTACACAAGTGTCGTTGTAGGAAGTCTTATGCAGGGGGACAACCTTCCTGCAGCTATTGATAAAGGGATGCAGTTTATATCACATTGTATAAAATCCAGTTACGGATTTATGTATCCTCAAAGAGAAGGAGTTCTTCTTGAAAAAAATCTTCCCCTTTTAAATATGCCTGTTTTTAATGCTTCTTATGAGCTTATTAACAATAAATAATTTTTTAAAGTGATTGTGGCAGGAGGTAATGAGTATGAAAGTTTTAATTCTTAATGGAAGTCCAAGATTTAACGGAAACACAAAAACTGCTCTTAAAGCTGTGGCAGAAGGGATAGTTGAAAATTGTGAACATGATGTAGAACTTATTGATGTGGCAAAATATGATGTTAAAGGTTGTATGTCATGTAATTCATGTAAAACTAATGGAGGAAAATGTGTTATAAAAGATGAAGCTATGCCTCTTATTGAAAAAATATATGAAGCTGATGTAGTAATCTTCGGTTCTCCTGTTTATTGGTGGGGTATCACTGCTCAACTTAAAGCTCTGATTGACAGAATTTATTGTAAAAATCCTGGTCTTGATAAACTAAAGAAAAAAATAGGAGTTGTAGCTGTAGGGGCTGCTGAACTTTCTGATAAAGAATATCAACTGATAAGCGGACAATTTGAGTGTATCTGCGAGTATCTAAACTGGGAGCTTGTTATAGATGAATCAATTTCAGCTTATGCTGTTGGAGATTTAGCAAAAGACAGTGAAAAAATCAAAGAACTTAAAGAACTTTGGAGAAAAATTTAATTTCCTTTAAATATAAAGGGGCTGTTGCATTTATAAAATTGTAAAAATAAAATTCTCGATATTAAAAATTGTTTCGTAATTTATGCAGTGAAACAGAATACTGAAAATTCGACTGTCTGAACGAAGTGAGTTTCGAATTTTCTT